>CAYWNG010000959.1:0-615 GCA_964458685.1 uncultured Pirellulaceae bacterium | reverse complement strand
TTTGCTCGGGAGTCAGAGCCTTACGGCCTCGTTGTCCGGTGTATTTTGCTTTCTCGGTCATTTGTGCCTTTCATAGTCGCCTTTCGCTCCGCGAAAGTAGCGTGATCGTTTAACGGCAAGCCGAAGGCGACTGTGCTATGTTGAAGCCATGCATTCCATGGAAAATGTCTTAGGACTGATCATGACTCTCAAGTCTTTACCAGCCATCAGATACGGCGCATCTTTATCCGCTTGAACCTTCAGCGGGATGCCAAAGAAGCAATTCATGTACAATTGCCGAATGTCGTTTCGCGTGTCGTGCCTCGCCTCTTCGATGTCATCCGCGGTCGATTCATGCATCTGGTCCGCCAACTCGTGACTAAGGACTAGCAGCATTTCGTCGCGGCGGGGGATTTTGACCATGTGCCGGTCAGCCATCGCTTCGAGTTGCATAGCAGCGCGATTGATCAGTTTTTTGATACTCATATCTAAGTCCCTAAATTAAGCCACTGGACGCTTGCCACGTCCCTTTGCGATCTTCAATGACTTAATGAACTCAGTCACTTCCTCGATCGACTTCACATCCAGTTCGCGATTTTGGTACTTCAGCTTTGCACCGTCCCACCACAGCGGAGC
>CAYWNG010000958.1:0-2038 GCA_964458685.1 uncultured Pirellulaceae bacterium | reverse complement strand
TACATTTCTAAGCATTTGTTTGAACACTTTCCTTGCTGGTCTAGCAACCTAGTTACGAAGCTTGGTTGAGCAATGTAACTTTCGCAGAACGAAGTCGACTCACGTGATTTGTTTCAGAGAGTGCGACATGGTAAAATGAGCGGTTAGAATTCCAACGCCTGGAGGTTGCGCTCGTGAAACATTGTAGCAAAAGCAAATCGATTCGAGTTCTTCTGCATTCATCGGTAGCTGAGGCGCTGCGCGTAGTTGCCTTAGTAATGCTCATGTTGGTGAGTCTATGTCATCCAGCTCTCGCGGACGATACTATCGATGCGATTCGATCGGAACTGAAGTCCGAATCCGTCCGAGACGTCGACGAGTGCATTCATAATTTGACGCCTCAGCAAGCTCTTGCGTTAACTTCAGAGCTTTGTGATTTAGCAGATGGATCGCAGGCTCTTCTCTGTTGGTCGGCACTCCGTCGTCTTTCGCAGTTGAAACCCACAAGTCCAGACCTACAACAACGTGTGATATCTGTATTCATTAAGCAACTGGGGCATGACGAACACGCATACCGCCAATTAGCAATTGAGGGGCTGATAAAAATCGGCGAGCAGTCCGTTCAACCTCTGTTGAAGGAGTTGAATCAAAGTCGGTCGGTATCAAAGTCAGCCGCAGCTTTCACGCTGGCTCGACTTAAGTCGCTACCGCTTGGTATCGCGTTGGAATTAAGTCGTGATTCTGGTCCACGCGTTCGATATGCGGCGATTCAGGCATTCGATGAATCGGTCGAATCCATGGCTGAGCTACAGCGATTGATTGCAGATCCAGAGCTGGCAGTTGCTATCGCGGCTGCGGACTTCGTTTCATTGAAGATCTCGCACCCGTCACCCGAGCTTGTCCAGGCACTTGTATCGGGACTGGAACGAGAGGATCTCAAGGATTCCTACGCCTTTGTATTGGCTAGACTGGGCTCGTTGGTACGAGAAGCAATTCCGGCGATTATTCGAGCCAATCCACAAGAGTCATCATTTCGATTGGGTAGTCGTAGTCCATGGGGTCATGAAGAACCACTAAGCGTCGTCTCTGCTTTTATCGGCGAACCGAGTATTGAATCGCTGGATGAACTGATTGAATTGCTTGACAGTGACAATCTCAGCATCGTCGAGTCAGCTGCTAGATCGGTTTCACAACTGGGAACAGAGGCTCGACGAGCTGCTCCGGCAATAGCGCGCAAGCTGGTTGAGCTTAATGCAAATCCACCGGTAGAAGATGAGATGACTGGTAACCGAGTCGATCCAAGTCCCGAGCTGATCAATGCAATTTGGACAGTAACTCGCGACTTTGATCAACTTGTGAACTATTTGGATTCAGAATCTTGGGTTTCTTGGAGCGATCGCTACGAAGACTATAACGCCCTGTTCTTGCAGTTGACGAAGCTCTCAAACGGCAAGCTAGTGGATAGGTATGCAAGGCAGTTAATTCATCGACTCCGGCGAGACGGAGATATTTTAGAAGAGTTAGAATCTAGATTGCGAAATTCTGAATCGCCAAATCGTAGGTGTCTTGCAGAAGCCTTTCTTCAGCTCTTTAAGAGTCCCACCGAAGCGCAGAAAGATCTGATCGTCACGCTTCACAATGAGGAACTGCTGAGTACAGAAGAAATCGCTCAAAGAATCGCAAATGACAGCAGTTTTTCGATTCCGGAAATGCAAGATCCCATCGGCAAGCTCCTGCTCAATCCGGAGCATCGCTACAAAGAATTCTTGTCCGAAGCTTGGATTGCTTTGGCCAACGATCGTGAAGCAGCCATGTCTGCCTTACTCGCTAATCCCAATGTCGATAGTCGTTGTAAAGCCAAAGTGATCGGTAAACTCAAGCTTTACAACTCGCAATCCATGGCATTTTTGGAGCAGCAACTGTACTCGCCTGAACGATGGGAACAAATCGATTCAATTGAAGCTGTTGGTCTAGCTGGCGAGATAGCAAAGCCTCTTGGCGCTGACCTGCGTAAGATCTTGGATTCCAACAAACGTGAGTGGGTCACCGAAAAACGATA
>CAYWNG010000957.1:0-2042 GCA_964458685.1 uncultured Pirellulaceae bacterium | reverse complement strand
GGTGCCTTCGGTTAATGTTCCAGTCTTGTCGATCCACAACATGCCAGGTTTAGACAGGTGCTGTAAAGCGGCTCCATCACGCACAAGAATCTGAGCCTTGGCCGCGCGACCGATGCCGACCGCGATTGCCAGTGGAGTGGCCATCGCTAAAGCACATGGGCAGGCCACGATCAACATGGCTGTTGCAAAGCTGGTTGCCTGCTGCAGCGACTGCGGAAGCCAGATCGCAAAAGTTAAGCATGCAAGAATGACTACGACGACTACAAAGATCCCGCCGATACGATCTGCCAATTGAACGATGGGAGTCTTCTCTGTTGCAGCGGCCTCGACAGACTGCATGATCTGTCCAATGCGGCTGTTCTTGCCCGTGGCACTTACTTCGACGATCAGCGGCGAACCGACGTTGACAGTCCCAGCTTCGATACAATCGCCTGGATTTACAGCAACTGGTTGACTTTCGCCGGTGAGCAAAGAACGATTGAGTCGGCTAATGCCTTCGACGATCACGCCATCAGCCGGAACACATTCACCAGCTCCGACTCGAATATGATCTCCCTGATTCAGTCGGTCAACCATCACGGTAGCTTCCGAACCATCTTTGGTAATCAAGTTTGCATGCCGCGGGGTGACTCGCATCATCAACTCAACGGATCGAGCGGCTTGATGTTGCTGGCGAAATTGAATCCATCGACCAATCAATAGCAGGAACACAAGGCTGGACAGTCCATCGAAATACACATCACCTTCGCCACGAAAGGCGTTCCACGTTCCAATCACAGCGCCCACAAACAGGGCCAACCCGATCGGCAAGTCCATGTGAGGTGTGCGAGCTTTAATCGATGCGATCGCTCCCCGAAGAAAGGTTCGTCCGGGGCCAAAAACCGCTGCCGATCCTAACCCCATGCCGACCAGTTCAAAGAGATATTTGTGCTCAGCGGCCAATCCTGAAAATTGTCCAGCGTACAAAGCGACCGCAATCCACATCGCATTCGCGGCAAAGAATCCAGCGATCGCGATCTGTATCAACATGCGTCGATTCTCTTGACGCAAGTGATTCTCGCGGGAACGATCCAAGGGCAAAAGTTGATAACCAAGTCGATCCAGAAACCTAGCAATTCCGCTGAGCTTGGTTTGCTTGGGATCGTAGATTAGCTTCAACGTATGATCGCTCAGCTTGACTCTTGCCGCTTGCATGCCAACTTGATGGAGCAACGCTTTTTCAATCAGCCAAGTGCACGCAGCGCAGTGAATTCCATGCACGCCAAGCTCGACACACTCCAGGCCATCTGCCGTTGTCTTCGGCGTCGATTCTCCAAGAAACTCAGGCGTGTCAAACTGTTGGTAGTTCTTTTGATCACCGGCCGCGAGAGCTGCCCCCGTCACGGTCAATTGATCTCGCAACGCATAGAACTCATCCAAGCCCCAGCCCTGAATCAACCCGTAAGCGCCGCGACAACCTGAACAGCAGAACACGGGCTGCGCGGAATCGCTATCGACAGCAACTAAAGTTGGAAGCCCGCAGTGGATACATGGCTTGGAGGTGACTCCGCCAAAATTCGCGTTGTCTGTTGTCTGCTGAGCGACATTCGCTGGAGAAGCAAGTTGGCTCTCAACGTCCTTGCCGTTAGGAACCGTAGGAGACGTAGCTAAGCTCATCGCGTCTCCTTCACTTCTGGCGGCGGAACAATTGTACTCGTCAAAGAAGTTTCTTCAGCGACTGCTTGCTTCAAACAGTTTTCACAGCAAGGGAGTGGTGTGTCGACCAATTGCTGAAGGCCTTCGGTAATCGTGTCTGCGTCCAACGAGTCCGCTTGACCGTCTTTCAAACGATCCAGCAAAACGCTCGATACCTGTAAGTCGTGCGATAGACTGGCAAAACCACGACCGCTAGCTGTATACGCCCCGGCAGCAACCAAGAGTATTGAAGTAGCCAGCGGAACCATTCGTCCAACTCGGCCACCTAACATTCGCGTACCAGCAACTAGGCCAACCAACAGGGGAACGCTGCCAATCCAGAAAGCGACCATCACGAGCGCTCCAGT
>CAYWNG010000956.1:0-2043 GCA_964458685.1 uncultured Pirellulaceae bacterium | reverse complement strand
TCGCTCATTGAGTCTGTGTTGACTCCGTAGCACTGGCGGACAACAAGTTCTGCTGCCCGCTTCAAAGGAATGTTTGCAAACTCCTCCGTCTCGACTTGCGGCTTTGCTTGAATCTTTGCGCTGCGGTATGATCGCAACACCAAACCGTCGCCGATTGCTTTATACAATCGCTCTGCGCCGTCGCTGGTTACTCGAACGTCGGCACCAACCGACGATCCTGATGGTTGTGTAGCCATACGTTCAATAATCCTTTGGCGAGCTTCTGACAACGGAACTAGACTGTCGCACAACTCGTCAGCGAATGCTCGCTCAACGTTGGCAAGTTTGCACGCAGCTTGAATTTCTTTTCGTCGAGCTTGGTCTACTTCCAAGGCTCGCTTGATTTGGCCAACTACAGCCGCTCGTTGAACGGAATCGTCCGGCTTCTTCTCGTCGTACATCTTTTCGACTGGCTCAACTGGTGGAGCAACTTCGGCTGGCTTGTCTGCCATGCTCTCGACCATTTCGCTCTCGACCTCTACAGGCGCTGGGGCAAGTTTTGCCAAGCACCATGTAAGGACTTGATTTGGATCGGTCATACCATCCGGCAGACCCACGGATTGCAACTGAGCTAACAAAGCCTCGTCCATTCGTGTCACCTTTCTTTGCAGGTCTGTGTATGACCTTCGAACTGTTGAATACTCATCTGCGCCCGTTGCGCAGATAGAAGCGTTGTGCGGTTGCCAGCGTGTATGAATCAGCGCCGGTCCTTCGATAACGTTTCCGCGCGGAGTCTGATAGGTTTCGCCGCGCTTAACGTAAATGGTTTCAAGTGGTTGAGCAGTGATAGAAAAGTCCGTTATGTGGCCTTCTGCTAATCGCCTGCCGATGGTTTGCGATTCGTCGTCGCTGGCAAATTCGGGCTTGCCAACTAGTTCGCCGTCGACAACTTGCATGTGACGGATAGAGCCGAAAATGTTTCGGACTGTTCTATCGTTGTGCGAGTCGACGATTGGTATCTGATTGCGACCAGCTCGCCATTCGATGCCGTCCATCAGCAGCACTTCGGAGACAACTTGATTTGTCTGTTCATCAAAACGCGGAATCGGGTTTTCGGTGGCGATTACCGCTACCTCTGGCATGCGAACTTCGACCATGCGCTCTACAAGGTTGGTCGACTTAATCGGTGGTAGCTTTCCTTTGGTGTTAGGCATCCGCGACCTCCGTTTCTTCGGCAGGCAACGGATTGTCAACAGTGCCATCGGTCGCGTCGGCAATAACTGCGTCGACGTTCTTTTCGCTCATGCCAATCATCGATAGCTGAGCTTTGGCAAGCACCGGACTCATCGAGCCATCAGACAGACCATTGAGAACATCCATCAACGCTTTGCGATTGCGTTGCCACTGAAGGCGAGACAATCCCATCCATTCGCCAGATTGCGATTGCTCAGCATCCTGAATCGCGTTTGACTCATCTTGTGGACCCGCTGAGCCAGTTTGCGCAGCCATCATTTGTGATTGCTGCTCTTGCTCAGTCAAAAGCCCAAGCTTCAAGCGTAGCTTTCGCTCTTTGCTCGCTTGGTAGAACGTGGTGCGCCATGATCGGCCACGCGCGCCAAGCTCGTCTTGATACGTCGACATAAACGTTGCGATGGAATCTTTCGCCGCGTTTTGCTCGCTCGTTGGATCGACCCATTCCCACTCAGGAGTTTGCCATTCAACTGATGCAACCTTTCGGCGTGCATCAAGCAGTTCTGTTGATGTCGGGAATCCATCGACTCCATCACGCGCCGCAGCGTTGCAGAACTCATCCCAAATCGGGTAGCAGAAATGGGCGATGATGTAGTTTTGCCAGCGTCGATAACGTGGCCTGTCGTCAAGCTTGGATGTGCGAGACGAACTGTAGCTAGTGTTCGAAAAGTCTTTGGAAACCGATTCGTAGCTAGTACCAGTGCCCGCACAAATGCCGCGAAGCATTAAGCGAATCCAAGGATCGGCAGCAGCGTTAGGCCTTCCAGGGTTTACCGTTTCTACTGATTCGCCCGGCTTGAGTCTTGCGACCAG
>CAYWNG010000955.1:0-2055 GCA_964458685.1 uncultured Pirellulaceae bacterium | reverse complement strand
CGTTTCGTGAGTGTCTTGGTAGCCCCATCCGTCCAGAAGTATCTGCGGCTCGCTATCAGGTTTGTCGTCACCATTAGCGTCAGCGATGAACAGCAGATAAGGCGCCGCACCAACCCAAACGCCTCCGAAGCCAACTTCAAGTCCACTAACTAGGTTCAATCCCTCAGCAAACACGGTCTGTTTGTCGAACTTACTGTCGCCGTTTGTATCCTCAAAAATCAGAATGCGATCACGTCCCTTCTCACCCTTGGCGCGAATCGGATACTCGTAAGCTTCCGCCACCCAGACTCGTCCTCGATCATCGATGGCCATCGCGATGGGTTGCTTGACATCTGGCTCAGAAGCACAGACCACTACGCCAAACCCATCGGGCACGGTCATCGCTTTCGCAGCTTCTTCGGCTGGCAGACCAGCGTTGGGATATTCGTCAGCGACCAGAGGCTGAATTGAATCGGTTAACGCTCCAGGCCGTTGTTCATGCAAACGGAAGTGATCAAAGTTAATGTGGCCCCAACCGCCAGCGCTGTCATCAACTAGGCGGATAAACATGTTCTTGCCTTCAACTCGGCGAAGATCAACCACCACGCGCGACATGTTTTCGACCTGTTTACCAGCGGTGGTAAAGAAAGGCTTGTCGTCGCCTTCCGCCCACAGTTCAACTCTCGCGATTTCAGCAGGACCACCACCAACTAAGAACGATGCGAAGCGGTTTGTAGCGCGGAACGGTACGCTGGTGAGCGTCCCCTTGGGTTTATCGCCGAGCTTCTCGTAGGTACCGATCCAGAACTGACCTTCGTGACGACTAGCCGAATCACTGCGCCGCGCAGCAACGGTATCGCCTTTCACAGGTTGACCTTCAAAGGCTTCTCCCTTCGCAGTCCAATCCGCCAAGGTGCCAGTTTCAAAGTCTAGGTTTAAAATTCGACCGTCTTGAGAAACAGGTCGAATGCCATCAGTTGCATCTTCAATCTTTCGACCGACAAGCTTGAATCGCAAGAAGTCGATTCCCAGCATGTGCTTTGCGGCAGCTTTGGCGTTCGAGCCAACAATCTCAAAGGTCAGAGTGTGCTTTCCCTTCGCGACCTTACCTGTATCGAACTCAATCAATCCGGTGGTCACCACTTGAGGCTCATAAAGATCGATGGGTTCGCCGAGCGGCTTGCCATCCAGGCTGACTTCAAAGACTCCATAATCAGGCGCACAGGTAAGCGTCATTTGCAAAGCGTCGATCTCATTCAGTACATCAAGCTCAAGAGTCAGCTTGTCGCCTAACTTTGCAGAAGTCCACCACAGTTGACTATCGCCGCTCCAACGATCGGCTGGAAAGCCCTTCATGCCTTGAGCTTGAGCTGTCCCGGCTGAGACTTTAGCGTTCAGCTTTTCGGCTTCCAACGCTCCTGCGACCAGTCCATCTGCGCCGATCGGATTTCTCGAGCCGCGAATGCGTTTTGCTTGAGGAGTCTCTTTAGGCTTGGGACCTGCGTAGACCTTAGGTTGTGCCGCCGCGAATTCCTCAGCGGTAGCTTGTCGCGTTTGATGGATCAATACGTTCGCACCTAACATGCCTCCGGTCGCAATGTCGAGCTTGCCATCCTTGTTGATGTCTGCAACAACAAGTTGTCGACCAATTCCTGTCGTTGAATCAGCTTGGTACGGAAGGAAGTCAACTCCATCTTTGTTACGGACAAGCTTGAACCAATACACCACCGCACCCGCGTCCCACATCGGGCTTTGCTTGTGGTGCGAGTAGTACGTCTTGCCAGTGACGATGTCTTTTAATCCGTCGCCATCGATGTCCGCCAAGTTAACCGAATGTAGCTCAGAGAATAGCGTCCCGTATTTGTTCTCTGATGGATGGCTGCCCATGATGCCAATACGTTCGAACTGAGCTTCACCGTTGACCTTCTTTTGCTTGTACCAGGAAAGGCCAAAATCATGGGCTGCTTCGGAGGTGATGACATCGTTCAGTCCATCACCGTCGATGTCGTAGGCAAACATATCCGCGCCGCCATACGCGGTGGTGAACTTAGTCTTGAACAACGGCCAGCGACCTTC
>CAYWNG010000954.1:1064-2068 GCA_964458685.1 uncultured Pirellulaceae bacterium | reverse complement strand
CCATCTCTGGTCAGTGGAGGCGAGGAGGTTAATCTTCGTGACCTTCAATCCATTGCTGCAAAAATCGATTGGCGGAAACAACTGGTGGATTTTTCTGCGTTTGTCGGGCGATCAGCCTGACCTGTCCGCTAGGGGGGGCGGCAGTTTCGCTTTTCTACCAATTTAGGTATGATCTTCCCAAACAGACTAGGATCGATTGGACAAGATCTACACAGCAAATGCCTTACAGGGAATTCAATTCTTCCAAATTGGGAGGTCCAAATGAATAGCCTCGTGGAAGATCGTTGGCTTTCGCTCAAGGAGATCGCGACTTACTTGGGCATTAAGGAAGATACGGTCTACAAGTGGATAAGTCGAAAGAGAATGCCAGCTCACAAAGTGGGCAGCTTGTGGAAGTTTAAAAAGGACGAGATCGACGACTGGGTTCGATCTGGGTGCACTGCAGAAGCAGGCAGCAGGATGCCCTAGCGTAAAAGGACTGAGGAATGACTGTTCAAGCGATCGAACGAACTATCACCAAAAAACTGAAGCGACTTCGGGAAGGAGAGCCCCCGAGGTTTATGGACTTGTTTTCAGGCTGTGGTGGCATTTCGCTCGGTTTTCTTACGGCCGGTTACACACCCGTTGCAGCTGTTGAAATCGATCAATGGGCGGCATCGAGTCACGGAACCAATTTCGCAAGTTTTAGCAAGAGTTCCACGTCAAATGGGCACCACAAAGCGAGAGACATTACCATTGAGGACCCAGAATCAATTTTTCATGACCTGGGAATTAAGGGGAAAGTCGAAGACCAAATTGATGTGTTGGTCGGTGGCCCTCCTTGCCAAGCGTTCGCTCGCGTTGGCCGCGCTAAGTTGCGTCATGAAGCAAGGCGGCTTCAACTCGACGATGCCGAGCAGGCATTTCTAGTCGACGGAAGGGTGAATCTTTGGCAAAGATATCTTCATTATGTTCGGCAAACAAAACCAATCGCACTGCTCATGGAAAATGTGCCAGATATCCTT
>CAYWNG010000954.1:0-1054 GCA_964458685.1 uncultured Pirellulaceae bacterium | reverse complement strand
ATCATGGCGGAAAGAACCTAGCTGAGACGGTTGCGGAGCATTTGAGGAACGAGGGATATCGAGTTTCGTACACACTTCTAAACGCCGCTATGTATGGTGTACCCCAAATTCGCGAACGAATGTTTCTTCTTGGCATTCACGAATCACTTTCGAAAGATCCAGTTTTTCCAACACCGACGCATCATGCAACCTTGCCCTCCGGATACGAAGGAACTCGCGCTACGGCTAGAAAGCACATTTGCTTGAATGGCAGCCAAGGTCACCTTTGGATAGACGATGCTCACGCTGACGCAGGGCATCCAAAAGCAACAAGTGCTTGGGATGCATTAGCTGATTTACCGCCAATATACGCTCAAGAGGAAATGGAATCCGGAAGATTGCGGAGAGGCAGAAAAGATCCAATGGAACCATGCCTCTATAAGACCAAAAAACCAAGCACAGCATGGTCCCGCCTCATGCGCTGCTGGCCAGGGTTTGAAACTGGGAGCAAAACTACAGGGCACATCATTCGTTATCTCCCTCGTGACTACAAAATTTTCAAGATTATGGGTGAAGGTTGGCAGTATCCCGACGTCTGGAGATACGTTGAAGAGAAGCGTCGAGCACTAGAAATTGAACGCCACAAAGCTGGATTGTCTACTGACAAACGATCTGTCGAAGGGAAGGCATTTCATCGCGATTGGACCCTACCATACGATCCCGATAAATTTCCAAACAAATGGTGGAAATTGGATCGCGAAAGGCCAGTGAGAACTTTGATGGCCCACCTCGGAAAGGACTCTTACAGCCACATCCATTTCGACAGCGAACAGGCTCGTCCAATCTCGGTCCGTGAAGCGGCTAGGTTGCAATCGTTTCCGGACGGATTTGTGTTTGATGGATCAATGAATCCTGCACTCCGGCAAATCGGAATTGCCGTTCCGCCTCTCTTGGCTTACGCTGTTGCGATGGCAATGCGAAAAACACTTGGATGCAAGTCGATTGAAGATATCCGGATTCAGCTGTTGGGGCTTGAGCCAGCACTTATCAAAACTACTGCGGGGAGAAAGTAATG
>CAYWNG010000953.1:0-2071 GCA_964458685.1 uncultured Pirellulaceae bacterium | reverse complement strand
AACGGCACCAACAATACCACCTGCACCAAGTGCTTCAGTAACTCCGATTGCGCCACCGCTCCCACCAGCCGGAGGCAATACACTCTTGAAGCAAGATGTTTTGGATTCGGCTGGTCCAAGAACCATGGATACTGGCACCATGTTGCGAGACAGCCTACAGCATAGCCAAGTGTTTCCGAACTCTCCTGACCAACAACTCTAAACTGTCCATGAAGCTGCCCTGACAGGATTTGGATAACGATGAACAATAATGTCACGTCGACTACTGCTGGAACAGAACCAATCCCAGGGTACACTCTGCGCAAACGCCTGGGAGCTGGAGGTTATGGCGAAGTTTGGCTGGCCGATGCTCCGGGCGGGTTGCAAAAAGCGATCAAGTTAATCTACGGCAGCGTAGATGACACTCGTGCTGCAAATGAATTGAAAAGCCTGGAGCGAATTAGAAGCGTTCATCACCCGTTCTTGCTTTCGCTGGAACGTATCGAGATTATTGATGGCAAGGTTATCATCGTTACCGAGCTGGCCGAGAGTAGCCTGCTAGATCGATTTCAAAACAGTCGCCGGCAAGGCTCACCGGGTATCCCGCGAAATGAACTGCTCGAATTCATGCGTGATTCGGCAGACGCCTTGGACTTCTTGGCACAGAAGCACTCGCTCCAACACTTAGATGTCAAACCTGGCAACCTCTTGATCATTGCCAACCACATCAAAGTTGCTGACTTTGGTTTGGTAAAAGATCTGCATGATCCGAACCAGAGTCTGGTAAATGGGCTGACGCCAACCTATTCCGCTCCCGAAGTATTTGACGGCCGCCCAGACTTTCGCAGCGATCAGTATTCATTGGCGATCGTCTACATGGAAATGTTGACGGGCCGCGTGCCGTTTAATGGCCGCAATCCTGGCGAACTAGCTAGGCAGCATCTATCGCAAGCTCCTGTTTTGGAGCCGTTGCCGCCTGCAGATCGCAGCATCGTAATGAGAGCGTTGTCGAAGAACCCGCTCGATCGCTATGCAACCTGCCGTCAATTCGTCGATCAATTGCTTAAGGTCCGTAGCGCGGTTGTTGTCCCCACATCCGACCCGAATGAAAAAGCTGGTTCAGCCGAGGAATCGCCTTCGAAGTCGATACTGGCAACTGACACACGCAATTGGACGGTTAGTCGCAAACACCAATTTGCACGACCGATTCCGCTCAAGCAGATCGCCAAGGAATGGAATACGCCTCGCGGTATGTTTATTGGTGTTGGAGGCCAAGGAGTTCTAGCGCTTCGAGAGCTTCGCCACGACCTATTCACCAATGTCGATAACCGACTCACCCCCGACGACTATGGTTGGTTGGCACTGGACACATCACGCGAGGAACTAGAATCGGTAGTTGATGGTCCGAAGCTGGAACGGTTGCCTGTTGATTGTGCAGTCTATCTACCGATACAGTCGCCGCAGAACTATCGCAGAATTGAATCAGACCTCTTTACTCCATTGTCGCGACGATGGCTCTACAATATTCCGAAGTCTTTACGAACCGAAGGCGTTCGCCCCATTGCAACGCTGGCGCTAATTGCCCATTACCCGGCTTTAGTCAAAGTCATTGAAACCAAGCTATTGCAGTTGATGAAGAGTCACGCCGCCGATAGCGAGTGCCATTCGCCGTTGCGAGTCTATATTACGGGCTCGCTTCATGGCGGAACGGGATCTGCATGGCTGGCCGAAGTGGGATTAATCGTTAGACGCATCTTCTCTAAGCACTCGTTCAACAACTATCGACTTTGTGCAGTCGCCAGTGCTGGTACTGCAGCCAATAGTCAAAGCGCAGCTCACTTGCTCTCAGCAAATGCGATCGCGACGGTATCTGAGCTTTCCTATTTCATGCGTCAAACATGTGAAAAGCCACATCTCGATTATCGAAGTGGTTTAGTAACCAGCAGCGAATGTCCCTTTGATTGGGTAACATTGGTTGACGGTGGCCTTCTAGAGGATCTGGGCTCTGTCAAGCAGAACCCCAAAAAGCTTGCTAGGTGCATCTCTCTCGATTGCCAAACGCTTTGCGGAGCAGCGCTGGCTAACTCACGTC
>CAYWNG010000952.1:0-2076 GCA_964458685.1 uncultured Pirellulaceae bacterium | reverse complement strand
CGTGCGAGTTGTTCTTGATATGCTGCGCCTTACGACTTCCGTAATTCGTAAAGAAGACAAAGCCATGCTTATCGAAGAACTTCAACAGCACAGTTCGCTGCGACGGTCGATTTTGATCGTCGACGGTACTCAGCACCATCGCGTTGGGTTCGATCAACTCGGCCTTCATCGCTTGCTCGAACCACATTTGAAACTGTTCGTAAGGACATTCAGAAGTCGTACTAATGTCGTGCTCTTGATTGAAGTACTCTTCACGTAGTGCTGATAGGTCCATAATGGTTTTTGTATTAGTTGTTCGTTAGTTTTTCGAGTCAATGATGTTCAGCGATTACTGTGCAACCTGCGCGCGTCGGCGAGCTCTGGCCAAGCGATGGATGACTTGAATCGCCCCCAGTGCATCGGAGACCGTCAGCTTGCTGTGCCCCATGTTTCGCGCGTCGAACCAAATGGGCACTTCGCCAAAGCGACAGCCAGCGCGATCTAGTGCGACTAAAATCTCTTCCAGGAATCCGTACCCGTTGCAGGTCAAACTGGTTAACTCGACATCGCGCAAGGCCTGAACTCGGTAGCAACGGAACGATCCGCTGCAGTCGGTCAGCGGAAGTCGCAATAACCAGTTCGCGTAGCGGTTAAGCAGCCAGCTCATCATCCGCCGATGGAAAGCAATTTTAGCGAATCCGCCACCGGGCAAATAACGCGATGCCACCGCCACGTCGCAGTTGTTCTTGCACTCGGCCAGCAGTCGAGGCACATCGCTTGGTCGGTGGCTCAAGTCGGCATCCAAGTTGATCAAGTAGTCGTACTCGTGCTCAATCGCCCACTGCATTCCCTGGCGAGTCGCCGATCCCAGCCCAAGCTTTCCTGAGCGACTGAGCAGATGCAGTCTCGTGTCTTCGGCCATTTGCTCCTTCACCCAACGGCCGGTTCCATCAGGCGAATCATCATCGACCACCAGTACATCGGCGCTGGGCAAGGCCGCATGAAGCTGTTCAATCATCTTGGGAACATTTTCAGCCTCGTTATAGGTACACAACAGGACGAGAACTCGTTCGTCCTTTTGCGCAACAGTTGATTCGCCGGCTTTCACCAAGTTCATTGGATAACAGTCACCAAGCTCATTGGACAACAACATTCACCAAGCGACCTGGAACCACAATGACTTTGACAATACTCTTGCCACTGGTCAGCTCTTGAATGCGGCTGTCGGTAAAGGCCAGCTTTTCAAGCTCTTCCTGCGTGCACTCGGCGGGCACAGTGATCTTCGCTCGCAGCTTGCCATTGATCTGCAGCGGTACTTCGACTTCAGCAGATTTGGTTAGGGCTTCTTCGTAAGTCGGCCAAGGCTGGTAGGCGATCGTGTCAGCGTTGCCCAGCAATTGCCAAAGCTCTTCGGCAATGTGCGGCGCCATCGGTGAGAGCAGTTTGGCAAACGCTACCATCGCCGACTTGGGACGAACCTCTGCTTTGGTGAAGAAGTTCACGAACTCCATCAAACGTGCAATCGCTGTATTGAAGCTCATCGCCTCTAGATCCTGAGTCACCGCGGCAATTGTGCGATGCAGGATTTGATTCTGCTCAGCCGTTGGTTCAACCTCTTGAATGCTGGTCATCAGTTCCAACGAGTCGCTCTTGTAGTCGACGTACATTCGCCAGACGCGATCCAAAAAGTTGCGTACGCCGCTGACGCCCGACATGCTCCACGGCTTCGTCGCTTCCAGCGGTCCCATGAACATTTCGTACAAGCGCAACGAGTCGGCTCCGTACTCCTTCACGATGTCGTCTGGATTGACAACGTTGCCGCGGCTCTTGGACATTTTGTGCGCGCGACTGTCGACGCGAATCGATGGATTGTCGGTCATGACGAATACGTCGCCTTGCTTGGTAACCTGCGATTCGGCTAAGGTCACCTGCTTGGCTTCGACGCCCGTCTTAGCACACTTAAGCGTATTCGTCTCGTCATCTTTCCGAAGTTGATTTGCGTTCACCCAGTTACCATCAACCTGATACGCAGTGTATTCGACTTCGCCGAGAATCATGCCTTGATTGACCAGCTTTTGGAATGGTTCGACGGTCGAG
>CAYWNG010000951.1:0-2097 GCA_964458685.1 uncultured Pirellulaceae bacterium | reverse complement strand
CGGCGGCTAGTTTGAAGCAATGGTAACCGGAGCCTAACGGCTTGCGGCTAGTTTCAATGTTTTCATTGAGATTCAAAGCAGGACGCTCTCTAACGCGGTTCCGGCTAATTCTCTAAGCCGGACAGTCTCTTCTCGGGAGCTCGTCTTCGTTTGATTCTCGGAACACGGAAGGAACTGAAAACATTTTCTAAAAATCTTTGTCCCCCCAATCCAAAAACTCTCGCTGGTTAACTGTCGCGAGAAATTAACCGCGGCTAGTAGTCCAATACTTGCCAGTCTGATGGGGGTGTCCGATGAAACTCAAGCAATTTTCCACACGAATCCTAGCCTTCCTTTCCTTAGCTCTGCTTTCCTTGACCGCCAACGCTCAAAGCGCTGGTACTTGGGTGGATGTTGGACCGGGGCATGCCGGAGCCGGTGGATCAGCTACCGGACAGTTTCAGCATGTCGACACTGATTCCCGCGTTGGTCCCATGGGCAGCGTCGCTCGAGGCGTTGCTGTGGGAGCTGGCCCGAACGGTTTGTCGATTTCGCACTCCATCGGTGTCAACATGGGCGGTCGAGGCACTGCACAGAACTTCAACCTCAGCATTGGCCCCAACGGCGCACATGTCAGCCGCGGCAATGTTAACTCAACAGGCGGTAACTCACGAGTCATCGCTGGAGGCAGTTCGAATGTTGGATCGCCATGGAACAACCCCAGCGGCGGCAGCCACGCAACAGGCTTCGGTCGTAACACCGTAGCTCAAACACACGCTCAAACTCGAGGCCATCATCCACACATGCCTCCATCGATGGGCACTCCCTTCGGTGGACCCTTTGGTGGAGCAATGGGAGGCCCGATGAGTGGATCGATGGGAGGATCGCCAATGAGTGGACCTTTCGGCGGACCGTTTGGCCCTTTCGGACCACGAATGTAGTTGATTGCCGTTAAACGAATTAGCCGCCTCGCCGAGTCTGACTTTGGTGAGGCCCGAAGAAGATCGAGTGTCGCAGCAAAGAGCAAGTGTCACATAGGTTCGCCGCAACAAATCAAAGCCCAAAAGATTATTGGAATCACAATCATGACTCGAAAGTTCGCATCACTTCTGCTTGCCGCTGGTTTGCTAATCGGAAATGCCCAGGCACAACAATTTGGAGGTGGCAACGGAGTTACCAGCAGCTCAAGCTATGCGTATTCCGGCACGGGACATCCAAATGCCCAAGTCGCATTAACTGCCGCACAGTTGGCTAAGATTCAAGCCGAGGCCTCTTGGGGACTATCGACAATTCCTTTGCCTAACTATTTGCGTCATCCGCAGTTGGGCTTGGCTGCCGATCAAGGTCTGTTGGTAACTCAAGTCATTCCTGGACTGTCTGCCGAAGCTAGCGGTATCTGCTTAGGAGCGATACTGATTTCGATCGACGGTCAGCCGATCAACGCTGCATTGCCTTTGCCTGTGCTTCAAGCTGAACGCAAAGTGATGATCTTGGGAGAAACTGGAGTCCGCGAGATTTTTATCAAGCCAGCAGTCACTGCTCGCTGGAATGCAAATAACCCGCTGGTGCAATCGATGGGACCACAAGCCAATGTGTACGCTCAACTACTGCAAAACAACCCTGCACTCCTAGCTGCAACAGCGGCGAATACGAGTGGACCAAGGTCGCTAGCGATCAGCCACATCAACGGAGAACTTTCCATTTCCGCACTCGTTGACGGCGAGAACGGTCCGGTACGAATCGACCTACGAGGTACGCAAGCTCAAGTGATGCAACAACTGGCCAATCAACCCATCGCGATTCAGCAACAACTGACTCCGCACCTAGGGCTGTAGCGTTCCTAAGTAACGATGCCCCTGCGTATCGTTACTGCAAAAAACAATTGAAAAATGTGGTAGTCGTCGTTGACTATCACTACAGCCGTCAACTCCCGGCGACAAGTTGACGGCTGTATTTCTTTTACGACCTCATCTGCGTTAAGTATGGCAAATTGTTTAACGGCAAGCCGCAGGCGACTGTTCTGCTATTCGTTGCCGAACCACAGACATTGATGGAGGTGAGTGTGAAGGAACAGTCGCCTTCGGCTTGCCGTTAAACACCGTTAAACACCGTTAAACA
>CAYWNG010000950.1:0-2102 GCA_964458685.1 uncultured Pirellulaceae bacterium | reverse complement strand
AAATTCAATTGATCCAGCGAGGCAGCGAGTTCTCCGAATCGATAAACCAGATCACTCGCAGCGAGACTCAATCGACTGGTCGCCGTGGCTTCTCCACCTGCTTTGCGAAGCTCACGTACTTCGAAGTCGCATCGGCGCACGTCCAACGCAATCTGCTTCGCCAGTGCAATGGTTCGCGCAGCCGTGCCCTGTGTTGCGTCCAGCACCAGCGGCATTTGCTTTTCAATGCGATCGGCAAACTGTTGAGCCTCCTTTGCAAGTTCTTTTGGCAGGTCGAGGCGCAGATCAGAGACTTGCAGCCAATAGTTCTCGCGTTGATTCTCAGATACGCTCAACCAGCCCAGGACTTCCTGAGCCGACTGGTCCTGCCGTGCGGCCAGTTCCGCCAGTTGACTTCGCAGCGAAGCGCGGCGGCGTTTGATGAGATCAAGATAACGAGAGCGAAGTCGTGGATCATCGCCAAGGATCTTTGCCAGTTCCGACATCATGTCGCGACGCATGCGCGTAACTTCAGCCAGTCGATCCAGATACGCCTGATCGACTTCGACAACCGCCATCTCGCGTTGCAGTTTCAACGGGTCAAAATTCTGAGCCGCTTCGCGCATCAACCGCTGCGAGCCTTCAACGTACACAGTGTACATCTTGATCGCTTCGTCGAGCTTCTTGGCGAGTTCCTGCTCCTGTTTGACTCTGTCATACTTTCGCAGCAGTGCCAGCAGAAGCTCCCGCGCGCTGACCACGTGGTGCAGAGCTTCCTCAGCATGCACGTCGGCTCCCGAGTCCGGTTTGCGAATCGCTACGAAGACGGCATCTCGCGCCGGCGCGACATGATTGGCACTGATGTCGACCATCTGCAAGCCGACAAATTCGAACGCACTTTCCTGCGTTTCGACACTCAGTTCTGCCACGAACGCTTCGACGTCGCCCAGATTGATATCCAGTTCCTTGAAGCCGTCGCCTCGCAGGCTTTCATCAACCTGATGCCGGTAGAGTGCGTTCAGTTTGCCTTCGATCACTTCCAGCATCTTGTCGATCTGGACGACCCTAGCCCTCACCGGGTTTTCGAGTTGCTTCTGGTCTTCAGCTCGTTTCGCGAGTGCATCGAGGCGTGCTGTGATCTTCAACTTGCGACGATTCGTTTCCTGCTGCTGGCCAGCATCGGATCGCTGGGCGAGCATCTGGACTTTTGATGAAGGCATCACGATTGAGTTGACGATTTCCGTGTTTGGCTTTTTCTCATTCGATTGGTTGTTGTTGGGCTTGTCATCGATTGGTGGTTGTTTTTCAGGCTCCAGCTTGATGGCATTGTCCGATCCGCCACTGTTGGTGTTGGCACTCTTCGCGTTGTTGTTCGTATTGTTGTTCGCAATGGCTGATGCCGCGGATCTCAAATTTGAAATTTTAGATGCTGCATTAGCAGCGGCATCTGCGAGCGGCATGTCGCTAGTCGATGGTGCCGTTGTGGGTTCTTTAGCGGATGCATCTAGCGTTTCTTTCAAACTGTCAGCCTTCTCTTGGGCAGCAGGAGCTTTGGGATTCGCCGAATCGTCAGAAGATTTGCGGTCCGCTAGCGTATTGCCGCTCTGACGGACTCGGCTATCGTTGAGCATTTGTGCGTATTGATCGGCCGACGGTTGTTGGACACTGGCGTCGGCAATCAAGGCTTTGGCATCGGCGTCTTTCTCGCCGATCTTACTGGCGTCACCATTGTTCGATTGGTCGTCGCCAACTTGTGCAGCCGCCCTCTCTGTGGACTTTTCGTGGCCTTGTGGTTGTTCATTTGCCTGAGCTTCCGATGCGGCCATCAGTCGATTGCGAGCGCTCTCTGGATCCATATCCAGCATGCGATTGTCAGTGACTCGAATGGCGTAGCTGATGCTCTTGCCTTCTTCCAGATCAAGCTCTGTCAGATTCAACTCTGTCTTGCCCATGACATGCTTACGAAACTGTTGATCACCGAGCGGGATCTGCTTAATGGCCAGGATCTTCGGCTCCTCACCTTCTTTTGTTTCGGTGTCATAGACCACCAGTTCCGCGGTGGTGATTGCGTGATCGTCGTGCGCTTCGAACTTGATCTCGATGGTCTCATCCAGGCTGGCGGC
>CAYWNG010000949.1:0-2116 GCA_964458685.1 uncultured Pirellulaceae bacterium | reverse complement strand
GAAGACCGCCCCCAGCGAATCCGCGATGAGAAGAAGCGGATCGCAGACGTCATCAAAGAATTGAAGTTGGTGGAGCGTCTGCAGCGCAGCACACGAGCTCGAACCGAGAACGGTGCGGATCTGAGCGAGATCGCTGAAGAACAAAAGCAGATCGGCGACCGTTCAGAGAAGGTGGGCAAGCAACTTTCGGACGATCCAAAGAGTGACGAAGGGAATAAGGAATCGTCCAAGGCTGAGAATCAACCAGCGGAGGATCAAAAGTCTGACAATAAGTCCTCAAAGTCTGAACAAGAAGGCGATAAGACGGAGAAAGAATCCAAGCCTAGCGAAGGTGAGCAGGGGGATGATAAAGAGCCCAAGGATTCGGAAAACTCGCAAAGCAAGTCGCCTGACAAACCAAGCGATGAACCGGAGAAATCGCCTGAGAATGGCATGCAGAAGCCTGAGGATGGCCAGCCTTCGGAGTCCAAGCCTTCTGAATCCCAACCGTCGGACTCGAAGCCTTCGGATTCAAAACCATCTGAATCTCAGCCATCTGAATCTAAGCCAGGCGAGTCTTCCGAATCACAGCCTTCTGAGTCGCAGCCACAACCACCTCAATCGCAAGAGCAGCAAGCCCAATCGCAACTGGAGCAGGCGATCAAGAAAATGCGTCAAGCTGAACAGGAGCTTGAGCAGGCCAAACGAGATCAAGCTGTCGATCAGCAAAAGAAGGCTGAAGAAGACCTGCGCACCGCGATCGATCGATTGGAACGCATTCTGCGACAATTGCGTGAAGAGGAGATGCAGCGTGAACTTGCAAGACTTGAATCTCGCGTTCGCAAGATGGCCCAGATGCAAGGGAAAGTGCTTGACGATACCAAGGTGCTCGTTGCGATTCCTGAAACACAGCGAGATCGCCAGGTTGACTTGAAGTCTGGTAACTTGGCGTTTGAGGAAAAGAAAATTGTGATGGAGGCCGATCGCGCCATGCTGTTGCTGCGCGAAGAGGGCTCTAGCGTTGCGTTTCCTGAAGTGATGGTTCAAGTGCGTTCTGACATGCAGCGTGTTGCCGAACGATTGACGGCAACCAAGCTCGATGCCGTGACTACAGGGATTCAAGAAGACATTTTGGCCGCGCTCGAAGAGATGATCGCGGCTCTGCAACAGGCCCAGCGCGATCTTGAAAAGCAGAAGCAGCAGTCGGAGCAAGGACAACAGCAGCAATCGCAGGAATCGGGCGAGCAGCCACTTGTTCAGCAAATCGCCGAGTTAAAATTGATCCGTACCATGGAAACACGGATCAAGACGACGACTCAGCGCTATGCTGAGTTGCTGGAGAACGCCCCCAGCGATAACGGCGACGTAGTGCAGTTGTTGCAAGAGCTTGCGCAGCGACAAGGGAAGCTGTATCAGGTAACGCGAGACTTGGTGGTTAAACGCAATCAGTGACGGTAGTCAAAAGCGAACGGTTTCATTCCGGAAACGTGAAGAGATTCAAATGACAGTTCGATGGCCGATCAGACAATCATTCGCTTTGGTATTCACAGTTGCGGTCTTGGCACCGCCTACGGCTTTCGCCAAAGATCCATTGGCCAAGTCAGCGTCTTGGCAGACTCCATCGCCAACTGAAACGATCAAGATCATTCGTCAAACACTGGATACTTCCGGTTTGGCGGCTGACAAAGCGGACGCCGTAGTCGAAGCCTGGACCACGGCGATCGAAGCTAAAGATGCTGATCCGCTGACTGCCTTTGTCGATGCGATGACGCTGGTATTTCCTGAAGTGAACAAGATCATCACGACAGCAACCCAGGACCTCAGCCAAGCAGCAGTGTTGATCGAGTCAGCAGGTTGGATTTCTGCGAGGCCGAATACCCTGTCGCCAGTCGTGGTGGCTTCGGTTCGCACTTGGGTGGCGCGCGAAATGGTTCGCAAACGTCTGTATGACGAAGCGTTGCCAGTGTTCGATAATGTCGAACCGACCGACTGCATCGACCCCGCTTCGGTGATGTTTTATCGTGGCGTTTGTCGACATTCATTGCTGATGAAGACCGAGTCGCTGCAGGACCTCCGTCGACTGCTCGAAAACGAAGAGGATTCGCCAGTTCGCTTTGTCCGCACAGCTCACCTGATG
>CAYWNG010000948.1:0-2116 GCA_964458685.1 uncultured Pirellulaceae bacterium | reverse complement strand
AACGGTTCGTTGTAGCCAATGTGACCATTGCGACCGATGCCCAGCAGCACCAAGTCAAAGCCTCCAGCACTCTGGATGTTGTGGTCGAAGCCGCGACAAATCGATTCGACCTCATTCAGTGGCACAAGCCCATCCAGCGTGTAGATTTGATTCGCTGGAATATTTACATGCTTGAAAAAATGCTCATTCAAAGTCGAACGATGGCTTTGCGGATCGTTTGGCCCAAGCCCAAAGAACTCGTCCAATCCAAACGCGATCACACTGGAAAAGTCGAGTCCCTCTTCGCGGTGCAAGCGAATCAACTCGCGATAGGTACCCACGGGAGTGCTTCCTGTTGACAGCCCCAACACGGTCGTTTGCCCCAAGTCGGAGCGCTCGCGAATCAACCGAGCAATAATCTGCGCGGCGTGTCGAGCGAGATCTTTTCCAGTCTGAAAGACAAAAGCCGGCATGTGTGTGCCGGTAATCGGACGAACTCTGGCAGTAGGAACATTGGGAATGGTACTGGACACGTTTCGCGCTTTAATTTTTTCGAGTGCTATTACTATCAAGCGAAGAGATCTGCGATATCCCTTACCGCAGTCCCAAGAGAGCGTCCCGCTTAAAAGCTTGGCCGTTTTCCAGGCCAGCCGAAAGCCGTTAGGCTTCGGTTTCTTAGCGTTGAAAATGACCTGTCGTAGTCAACTCAGCGGCGAGCACTTTGAAAGAAAACCGGACGCTAACGCGTTGCGGCTAGTTTCACACGTGCGAGGCTAGTTTCTAAGCGGGACGCTCTCTATTTGCTCTAGTCTAACTAAGGTGATCGATTGAGAAAATCTACGAAGCGATTCGGATACCGATTCGACTGCGATTTTTCAACGAGTTTTCTGGCTTTCTTCGCCTCAAGCAGCAAAGCGGACCAGTACTATGGCTGATTCGAAGGAGCAGGATTGCTGGAGTCTTTCTTTCCGAGCCCTAAGAGTTCCACTGCTAGGACCGCCAAACTTAGGATCGCACAGGTCCAAGGAAGCGGATAGCCGGCGGCTTGTACTAGCCCCCAACGACTATCTCGCCGCGGCTCGGCAACCATCGCTTGAACCGTCAGTCGTTGCGAACACTGAACCAGCCTGCCACAACCATCGATCTCCGCCGTTAAGCCGGTATTGGCCGCGATCAGTAGCGGACGGCGATTCTCGACGCAGCAGAGTATAGAACTGGCCAAGTGATGGTCCAACATCGAGCTACCCTTGAACCAACTATCGTTCGTTAGATTCACTAAAAGTTCGGGATCTTGATCCTGCTCTTTCAGAGTCTTCACTTGCCATCGAATCAATCGCGGGACCATCGTTTCAAAACAGATATTCGGGGAGACTTTGACGCCATTAACCTCAAACGACTTGGGCTCCGTGCCCGGTTCAGATCCTGCAAAACCGAATACATCTTCCAACCAACCAAGAATCGGCCTGAGCGGAATGTACTCGCCGAACATCACCAGGTGCATCTTCGCGTATGTGTCTTTCACCTTGCCATCGCTGCCGATCCATAAAGCTCCGGCATAGCGTTTCAATCGCTCTTTAGAAAAAGTCATCGAATCGCAACCCACCAACAGTTGCGGTCCTGTTTGATCGGGAAGTTCAGCCAGAAAGTCCAAACCACGACTGGCCAGCAAGGCGATCTTGACCTTGAGATCAAAATACTCACTTTGCTTCGAGAGATGCTGATTCAATTCGGCGGGGCTAATATTGCTCTGGCGAATCTCCTCGACCAGCCAACTGGGTAGTTGATCGGGATTGTAGTCCAGCTTGGTATAGGGTTCGAATGCAGTGAAGCTTGATTCAGGCCAGACAACTAAGTCCAACTTCCCCGCGTCTTTTGCTGCCGATCGACAAAGGTTAGCGTAACGCGTCCATGCGGTTCGCGTGCGTTCCTCGTACTCCTCCGCATTGGGATTCATCTCGAAAATCGTTGGCGTGTTTTCTTGAAGCAATAAACATCGTAGTAACGGAGTTTGTTGCGCGTACGCATTGTCAGCTTCACGCAGTCGCCAGACTCCATAGGTAACCACCACGCCAAGAAGAAAGACCGCCGACAATGCCGGAACAACAAGCGAACCTTGCGTTACGGTTCTGTTTGACGT
>CAYWNG010000947.1:0-2120 GCA_964458685.1 uncultured Pirellulaceae bacterium | reverse complement strand
AGCTGCCAACGATCGCAGCGTACAGCTACAAGAAGTCGATTGGCCAACCATTCAATTATCCATGTAACGAACTGTCGTACTGCGAGAACTTCTTGCAGATGATGTTCGCGGTGCCAACAGAATCGTACGAGCCAGATCCGGTTTTCGTTGAGGCGCTTAACCTGCTACTCATTTGTCATGCAGACCACGAGCAGAATTGTAGTACGTCTACTGTCCGGATGGTCGGGTCGTCCAACGCCAATCTGTTCGCGTCAATTTCCGCGGGCATTTGTGCTTTGTGGGGACCTTTGCACGGTGGTGCTAACGAAGCCTGCATCAACATGCTGAATCAAATCGTTGCCGATGGTGGCAATGTGAAAAAGTATGTCGAAAAGGCGAAGGACAAGTCTGACGGATTCCGCTTGATGGGCTTTGGTCACCGCGTCTACAAGAATTTTGATCCCCGCGCGACGATTATTAAGGCTGCCGCCGATAAGCTGCTCAAGCGTTTGAACCTGAAGGAACCACTGTTTGAAGTCGCTCAAGAACTTCAAGAAGTGGCGCTGAACGACGACTATTTCAAAGAACGCAAGCTCTACCCGAACGTCGACTTTTATTCGGGGATCATCTATCGCGCGATGGGATTACCGACGCAGATGTTCACGGTTCTTTTTGCGATAGGACGCTTGCCCGGCTGGATAGCCCACTGGGTCGAGATGCACCAATCGACGGCAACCAAAATCGGTCGGCCGCGTCAGATTTACACTGGTCCTACCATTCGTCAGATAGTACCGATGAACGAACGCCCTTAAGTTCCTTGGCTTCACGTAGGAGGACTGACGTGAGCACTGCTGAATCGATTGATCAAGAAAAAGAAAAGCTCGCCGAACTGAAAAAAGCCGAGCTGGATAGGTTAATCAATTCAGTTAGCAGCCCACTCCATGGAGCGATTGCAGAGCTTTCTTTGTTGCGACAGAGCTTGCTATTCGCGCAGCTTTCGCAACTTGCGTATTTCGATCCCGCGGAAATTGCTAACGCGGTAACGGCCTTTGGCCTTCAGGATTTTAACTTTATCGAGCGTGGCAATGGCCAGGCATACGTCTTTAGTACCGCTTACGATTGCATCGTTGTATTTCGCGGCACAGAACCCGACGAGATCGACGATATCAAGGCTGACGTAGATGCTGTCATGGTCGTGGCTGATACCGTAGGCAAAGTCCATCGAGGCTTTAAACGCGAGGTTGACGAACTTTGGGAGCCGGTGGAAAACGCGCTCAAAGAGAATAACAAACCGCTTTGGTTCACCGGGCACTCGTTGGGTGGAGCAATGGCAACCATCAGCGCAGGACGCTGCATTCTCTCGCCAATACCTTCCAATCCAGAAGCTCTGTTCACTTACGGTAGCCCCCGAGTCGGCAATCGTCGCTACATCAACTTCGTCAAGATGAATCACTATCGTTGGGTGAACAACAACGACATCGTTACGCGCATTCCGCCACGGTGGCTTGGTTATAGTCATTCTGGTCGTGAACTGTACTTAGACTCCTACGGCAAAGTTCGCCACTATTCTAAGTGGAGAATGTTGCGCGATCGCTGGCTTGGCTTCTTCCTATCGTTGCGAAAATGGAAGGTCGATCATCTTTCGGATCATTTGATCACCGCCTACATCCAATACTTGCATCAAGCTATCGTCGATGAAGAGCTTGGCAAAACCAAAGCCCTGCGCAAAGGCGCGTAGTCTTAACCGCCAACACTAGTTAGTCTCTCTCATGAAAATTGCTTACTTGGATACGGCCAGCGGCATCGCTGGCGACATGACGTTAGCTGCATTAATCGATGCTGGTGCAAACACAGAATACCTACAGAAGCAGATAGATTCGCTAGGCGTGCCAGGAATCGAGCTGCACTTCTCTGAAACGCATCGCGGTGGATTCCGCGCTCTTCGGTTAGATATCAAGCATCCTCCGGAACAATTGCATCGCAATCTTCAACAGATTGAACGATTGATTGATTCGAGCAAACTCACCGACCGAGAGCGAGATCTTGCCCTACGCATTTTTCGCAAGCTAGGTCAGGCGGAAGCTCGCGTTCACGGGATGCCGCTGGAGCAAGTTCATTTTCATGAAGTAGGAGCAATCGAT
>CAYWNG010000946.1:0-2124 GCA_964458685.1 uncultured Pirellulaceae bacterium | reverse complement strand
GTTTGGGACTAAAGAAGCCAAGCTGGAATACGTTCGATTGACCAAAGAGTGGCAGGCAATGGGCTGCTCTAGTTTGAGGCTCCTGGACTAGCTAGCAAAGCAAAAATGCTATTGTTCGTTTAGATGGCGGTCAACTATAACACTTGGCGATGGTCCATTGCGCTGGCGTAAGCGTCAGTTCCGTGGGCGCTGGAAGGCTGGTCGGCCTTATTCGGGTTATTCGTTGTTGGCACGATGTAGAGCGAGGGCTGCTGCTGACGACAAACACTTTTCTTTCATGGGTTACCTCGACGCCCGTGCTATTGCTGTTGTTCATTTTTAGTTTGCCGACCATCCTTCCAGTGCTCATGAGAACAGGCTCAAAAATTTTGTCAGCTAGGCAACGCAAAATCTGACGCTGAATACCCGATTTGATTCAGCTTCGCAGACAAAGAGAATCGACTGGTTCAGGAGGAACCCTAAATGTCACGACGAATGTTGTTCCGTTCGCTGTTGGTTGTTTCAACGCTTTCATCCGCGACTCTGCTCGCTCAGCAACCGCTTAAGAACATCACACAAACAACCCCAGCCGCCAAGGCTGGCCAAGCACCAGCGACAGGCGCTGCCGCGGCACCAGCTAGCCCATTGGAAAAAATTCCGATGGTTGTAGCGGTCATCGATGGTCAGACGATTTCGCGAGACAAGATCGCCGACGCCTGTATCAAGCGTTTCGGTACAGTCGTGCTAGATAACTTGCTGAACAAGCAACTGATTCTACAAGCTTGTGAAGCCAAGGGAATCAAGATAACTCAAGCCGACGTGAACAATGAAATTGATCGCGTTGCCAGCAAGGTGAATCTGTCGACGAAGTTGTTCCTGGAAACACTTGAAAAAGAGCGAGATATCTCGCCGCAACAATACGCCAGCGAAATTGTCTGGCCGATGTTGGCTCTACGAGCCCTAGCTGCGGACAAGATCAACGTCACGCCACAAGAGGTCGACTCGATCATTCAAAGCGAGTACGGTCCTAAGGTTCAGGTTCGCATGATCCTGGTCTCGCAATCTGAGAAGGCTCAAGAGCTTTATCGCCAAGTCACCTCCCAGCCTGAGATTTTCCGTCGAGTCGCCAAAGAGCATTCCGAAGATGGTGCGAGCGCGAGCGTTGAAGGCTTGCTGCCACCGATTCGACACAACAGCGGCGACGACAAGCTAGAGCAAATCGCTTTCCAACTGAAAGAGAATGAAATCTCTCCAGTCTTTAAGGTTGGCGAGATGCACGTCATTCTACAGTGCGTCCGTCACTTTCCTGCTACAACTCCTGATCCACAGTTTTTGCCAGCGATCAAGGAGCGTATCATCGATCAACTTCGCGATGTGCGACTTGGAAAAGCGGCTGACGAGTTGTTTGCGGTGCTGCAAAAGAATAGTAAGGTCACCGCAGTCATCGGTAATCCAGAATTGGAGAAGCAGTATCCCAACGTCGCCGGATTCATTAACAACCAACCGGTAGCTCGTGATCAGTTGGCTAAGGACTGTATCGACCGTCACGGTCGTTCAGTATTGCGCGGCGAGATCAATCGCGTGCTCTTGATAGAGGCGTTGAAGAAGGCCAACATCACAATTACCGACGCAGATATCAGTGCTGAATTGGCCTCTACGGCGGACGCGATGGGCTATCTCAAGTCCGATGGCAAGCCTGACGTCGAAGGCTGGCTGAATGTTGTCATGAAGGAAGAGAAGGTCAACTACGACATCTACATTCAAGACGCCATTTGGCCAAACGCTGCGCTCAAGAAGCTCGCGGCGGGTGACGTTCAAATTACCGAAGAGGATATTCAGAAGGGCTACGAAGCCAACTTTGGTCCCCGAGCTGAAGTCTTGGTTGCAGTGCTTTCTAATCAGCGGGACGCAGAAAACGTATTCCGTCAAGCTCGTCAGTCGCTGACCGAGAAGAACTTTGGTGAGCTTGCTGCCAAGTATTCCGTCGAACCCGTGTCTCGAAGCAACTACGGTAAGATTCCACCAATCCGTCGCCATGGTGGTATGCCAACAATCGAAAAGGAAGCGTTCGCGCTAAAGCCAGGCGAGATCTCGGGCGTCATCGCCTGGAACGATCAGTTCTGCATCCTCTACAAGCAGGGTGAG
>CAYWNG010000945.1:0-2128 GCA_964458685.1 uncultured Pirellulaceae bacterium | reverse complement strand
GGTTGCCTTGAGCAACGCCAAGGGATCTGTCAGTGGGCGTCCCTCCTGATCTTGAGCATCGGAGAAAGCAAACGCCACTGGGACAGACATAAGCGTGAGTAGGTCCACAGAGTAGCTTGTACAAATGGCTCTATCCAAGCGATACCCTTCGGGCGCTTTCAGAGAATCGATCAATAAGGCTCGGCTACTTGGCTCTAACATTTTCCCTCAATGAACTCGAAACTTGCTGAGCTTCGTTTCTAAACCCGTAGCTACGCTCGCCAGAGCGTAGATTTATGTCGATCAATCCACGATCTGGCGATCGTGGCTACTTCCATTTGGCGTTTAGAAACAAAGACTAACTCGCACTTACGATATCGGTGTAAATTCGTCTAGCGGCGCGCCAACGGAAGTCCAACTGTGCCGAACCCGACTCACCGCTCCACAATTCTAACGGCCGACCTCCTAATACTCGGGCAAGCCCTTTCTTGATGGTCATTTCCCGATGCTTGATCAATTCACAAGCTGTTTTGTCATTTCGCAGTGAATCGACTGAGGCATTCGTGCGTACCAAATTGATCCAACTATCGATGAACTGCTTGGTAGGCTTCCCGATCCGTGGATTGCCAGTACTGATCAACTGCCAAAAATCGGGTAGGCTCCACTGGTTCAGGTCCTTCATGCGATCCTCGATCAATTCAGTCCAGCCGGACCATCGCTGCAGGAAATCATCAAGTCGATGTTGTAGCCCTCTCATTTCGGCCAGCTCGGAAAGCAGGATGTTGTAGAGCAGTTGAGCCCCCAACATGACTTCGGAGAATAATCGAGCGTGATGCATTTGGTGGCCCAGAGTGGGACTCAGTTCCAGGGGCAACTCCCACACGAGCGCCTCATCAGCAACTGCCGTAGAGTTACGTAGCAAATGTGCGAACAGAGACTCAGGGCGACTGATCAAACAACGATGTTTCAGGTAGGCAGCCTCAGATGACGTTAACTCCAAAGAAACGCCACTCGGAAAGCCTTCTGGAATCGGAGGCAGTTCCGAGTCCCAATTCGTATCAAACTCTTCCAGTCCTTCACCGTCGAAATCGGACAATCGCAAATCACGAGCGCGATGGCCATCATAGAAATTGTCGATAGTTCGGTGATAAGCGTCGCGAGAGCCTTTGAAGCGACGTATGCCCCACACCTCTAAGCCCTGCCAATAGGCTTCGCTAGGAAGACGCAGCAGCTTTTCTCGAGCAACGCGACCAATCACACCCTGCGACGCACCAGACTCCAGCAAACACTCGATCGTTTTGATTTCTAGCTTTCTAGCTGCAGCGGCAAAATCATTGCACCGAACCTTTTTCTTCTCCAAAGTCAGATAGGTCCAGGGGATCAGCAAAAAGTACTTAGCGGTTGTCTGGATCGTACTTGTACCTGGAAACCACAAATCCGAAAACACATCTCGGACAGAACCGATACCAATCTCATCGACCGTAGAAGTTTCACTAAACAGCTCGACCACATCCAGTATCTTCCGCCGTTGGTGGTCGGAGTAATCTAGCCATGAGAATGTTGAGGTCATAGTGTTCACCTGCGATCTGAGACTTGTCGTTCGTGTCATGCAACCTGGGAGGCTGCATCATTTGTTGTCCGCAAGTTTTAGAACCTCCGTCGTAATCATCTTGATTCGTACGCGCCGTTGTAAATCAAGGAAATCGAACTTGCCGCCGAAATCATCAATACTAACGACCCTGCCTACACGACCATTGATGTCAATTTTTTTGTTCAGCGCGTTTCTTGGAAAGCCGCCTTCTTTAACCAAGACTTTGAAATCTATTGCTCGATCAGCTGCAGGTCCTGGGGGAGGTTGCGAGGTCGAATTGCTTGCAGGAGCGTCACGGCTGCTAACGATTGAGCCGTCATAACCACCGCGCGGGATCACAGGGCGATCTGCGGCCTGTGTCCCTACATCTGCCGGACGTGTAACGGAGCTCGATTCTGATCTTGGCGTCGTATTATCCTGTGTAGTTTCGTCTTCCTCGACTTGGCCTTTGGCGATCGCGCTCGCATCAATCTGTACTCTGGCTCCGTCACTAAATTTGTCGAATTCCATTCGGTTGCCAGTCGCTGATACTGAGACTACACGACCAATTCGATTTCC
>CAYWNG010000944.1:0-2128 GCA_964458685.1 uncultured Pirellulaceae bacterium | reverse complement strand
TTGGACTTCGCCGGGGGTGTGTTGGCGGGGCCGGAGCGGAAGTTCACTAACACTGCGTGGAGTACCAACACTGGCGCTAGAAAATGGTGCCATCCGCCAACATCTCAAAGTGTGTATTCTATTTTGCACTCAACTAATCGGATATGTTATTCTTTCGGTCACTGTCATGAAGGGACGGGTCGAATGACTAAGAACAGTGATAAAATTGGCGATCTGCCTTCGGTAAAACGACTTACGACTGCGCGCTCTGTTGCAGAAGTGGTTCAGCAAATCGCCGCCTTTGCGGTCAAAGTTGGCTTTGGTGGAGAAAGTGCAGTCAAAATCCTGAATAGTGCGGGTGAGTTGGTAGCTCAGTCTGAAATCCTAGAAATGCCTGACCGCTTTAACACAGCGTTCGCCGAACGAGGCTGGTTCGCCACCTCATCAATGTCGGTGGATGCAATGCGAGGTGCTTTGAGCAAGCATGATCAAGGTGACATTGATGCAGCTGAGGAGGTGCTACTTCAGTGGATACTCGATCCAGATACCCTGAAGCTTTTTGCAATTTCACGTAGTAAACAATTCAGCGATGTCCATGGGCGATGGCATCAGTTACGGGAAGCTTTAGCTCTGACTGAGGAAGGCCGATACTGGTCTGCCGTTCCTCTGATCCTCATTGCTTGCGACGGATTTGCATCAGATGTGTTGGGTACATCACCATTCGAAAAGAATGCAGATCTAACCCTGTTTGATTCTATGGTGGGTCACTCGTCTTCGCTCCCTGCTGCCATTGCGTTGATAACTAAGGGGATCCGCAAGTCGAGCGACGAGGTGCTTTCGCTGCCATTGCGTCACGGTATCCTTCATGGACGGTCCTTAGGGTATGCCAACCGTACTGTATGCGGAAAGGCGTGGATGCTTATGATTGCGCTGGTTGACTGGGCAGGAGACAAACTCAAAGAGGAAGCGAGGAGAGCTGAAGACTCTGAGCGCAACTCACTTGATTGGCGCGAGCTGGCTGCATCTTTACGCAAGAACGAGGCTGATAAAGCTGCAATTGAGTCGTTTGTACCGCTTAAGTGGGAGAAGTTGCCTGCGGAACATTCGGACAAAAACGATCCACCATTTGCGTTTTGGGAGTTCCTTAGCGGCTGGAAGTCCCGGAACTTCGGCGTTATGGCAAGACGTGCAGTTAATATGACGCATCAGAAGCACGGTCATTTAGCGGGGCGACTGCGAGAAGATGTCGAACTCGTTAAGCTGGTCGATTTTGAAATCGTTTCTGTGTCCCAGACAACTGTTGCCCGCGCTGAGGCCAAAGTCCGTTTAATAGGCGAGACTATGACAGGTAACGTGAACGGTGACTTTTTGATTTTGGCGTTCAAACACACAGAGGACGGAAAGGTTGCAATGCCGACCGATAATGGTAGATGGCAGGTTCAGCAAGGTTGCATATTTGATCTACTTCACGGGCGCACTATCAATGCGAAATCGACCGATGTTTAAAATTTGTGAGTTTAATTCGTTTCGTCAGTGATCGCTCACCCTCAAAACCGCAGCGTCTCACTCTCCATCGCCTTGTCCAGCAACAGCCCATAGGCTTCCTTCGGGATATCCACCGCCCCGAACGTCTTCAGATGCTCGGTGGTGAACTGCGTGTCCAAGAGCGTAAACCCGCGTTCCCGCAGGCGTTCAACGAGATGCACGAGGCAGATCTTCGACGCATTCGTGCGCCTTGAAAACATGCTCTCGCCAAAAAATGCCGACCCGAGCGACACCCCATAGAGCCCGCCGACCAGCTCGTCGCCCTCCCATGTCTCGACGCTGTGCGCATGGCCGAGGCGATGCAGGGCGCCGTAGAGTTCGCGGATGGTCTGGTTGATCCAGGTGCTCGGCCGGTCAGGGGCGGCTTCCGCGCATTTGTCCACCACCTGGTCGAAGGCGGTGTTGAAGCGGATGTCGAAGGGGCGTTTGCGGATCGCCTTGGCAAGGCTTGAGGAGACGTGGAAGTCGTCGAGGGGAATGATCCCCCGGATCTCCGGCTCAACCCAGAACAGCTCCGGGTCGTCGGCGGAATCGGACATCGGGAACATCCCGATGGAATAGGCGCGCAGCAGGAGCTCCGGCGTAATGCTTCGGTCCCTGCTGC
>CAYWNG010000943.1:0-2128 GCA_964458685.1 uncultured Pirellulaceae bacterium | reverse complement strand
TTCGCAATCGAAATCTCCGCTCTGCGTCGGCCAACTTTTGGTCGATCAAAAGAAACTGATTTTCTGAAAGAGCAACGCGACCAATCAACCTCTCGATACCAACAATTCCATACTGGCCACAACGAACTCGATTCATTTGAGATACAAAAAACGGGTCGTTTTCAAGCCAATCCCCGGTATCAAAAAGTTCAGAGATCCAACGAATCGCTTGATCTGTATCGCTGCCTTCGAGGGCCAAAAGGAATTTTCCGAAGACAATTCTTGAAGTGTTGCCAGTTTGCTCCACCTGAGGAAGCAAGATTTCGGATGGATTCGTTGTGTTGAAATCATAAGTAAATCGACTCGAGTCATCTATCGCTGCTAATTGAGTCAACGCCTCTTCGTGAAGCGGCATTGAGTCGCGAATGAGTTGAAGCTCTTCCGCTGTTAGTTGCTTCTGTTCGTTTAGTACTTCCCAAAGGAGTTTGCTTGCTTCTTGAGGAATCTTCAGATTCTCGGCAAGTTCAAAGACTCGGTTGCCGACTTCGATCTGCGACTGAGGTTCGTTGGTGAGGTCGGAAAAAAAGACTGGCTGTTTCTGCTCGCGAATGCTGTCTTCGATTCGGCTCAACTGCGTCTGAAACTTCCAGGTTTTGGGGTTCAGGATAGGGAAGAATACCATCAATGCTATCGCAACAATAATTACGCTTGATACGAGAATCAGAGTTTTAACGACGCGTCTAAACATTTTGATATGATTCCATTTTTGACCGGTCGCCCCTCGAGCGGGTTTTGCACGCCAAGAATGCGTTTCTACGGGTGTGACGAGCGGCAGCCACCACTAACAGCTAACCGCCAATGGTGTGTTGCGCATGCGGGTGAGCTGGTGAGGCTGTGTGGATTATCGTGTGAGGTTCGTTTTGAAGTTGAGTTTGTTCTTAGAACGCATGCTGCACACACCCTACGAAGAACTTCTACTGAAATGCAGTGGTGGACATCGAACTGTTGATTTGGCCGCGGAGGGCTTTGTCGAGCAGCTCAGGCATGCGACTAGGGTTGCAGGCAAAGCAGGGGATCCCGATTGAAGCTAGCTTCTTGGCAAGCGACTCGTCAAACATAGGCTTTCCATGATCCGCCAAAGCGAGAAGACAGATGCACTTCACTCCGTTGCCAACCATCTCCTCCAAGCGACGAACTAGCTGAGCTTGATTGCCGCCCTCATAAAGATCGGTGATCATGATGAACAAGGTCTTGGCAGGGTCTTCGATGAATTTTTGACAATAGGCGACCGACTTGTTGATATCGGTACCACCACCAAGCTGAACACCAAAGAGCATATTCACAGGATCGTCGCCGCATTTCTCGGTGAGATCCACGACTTCAGTATCAAAGGCAATGACATGCGTCTTGAGCGCAGGCAACGACGCGAAGATCGAGCCCATAATCGCGCCGTACACAACCGAGTCCGCCATCGAACCGCTCTGGTCCATGTCCACAATGACTGTCCAGCTATTGGTGCGTTCGGCTCGCGAGTAGAAGTACACTCGCTCGGGGACAATCGTCCCAAGATTTGGCTGATAGTTCTTCAAATTGCGGCCGATCGTCCACTTCCAATCGATGCTGTTAGCGCTGGGCAGAGGTGTGTGTTGACGTCGATTGATCGCTCCCATGATGGCTTGGCGAATCTGTTGCTCTAACTGCAGTTTAATTTCGTCAACAACGGCCTGTACTACCATCCGCGCTGTCTCTTTGGTTCGCTCAGGGATCTGCCCTCCCAGGGACATCAAAGTGCCAACCAGTTGCACATTCGGCTGAATCGTCTTGAGCGTTTCAGGTTCGAACAAAAGCTGCTTAAGCCCCTTCTTCTCGATCGCATCTTGCTGAATGATGCAAACGACATCTTCTTTGAAGTAGGTGCGGATGTCGCCGAGCCATTTGGCAAGTCGTGGAGCAGATCCGCCAAGGCCCGCGCTGCGCTTTCCGCGACTGTCGCGACTCTCTTCGGTCTCGTCATAGATAGCTGCGAGAGCCTGGTCCATCTCCATCTGCTCGGGAGATAGCTCCATGTCAGAACAGCAGTTGCCGAGCTTCTCTTGGCTGGAAGCGCCGAGGATCAGTCGCCATCGCTTGACCTGCTCAACATCAACGC
>CAYWNG010000942.1:0-2129 GCA_964458685.1 uncultured Pirellulaceae bacterium | reverse complement strand
ACAAGTCCCGGTGCGATCGAAAGAAGTAGCAGTGGAATCAAATAAGCTTGAGCTTCTTTAAAGCTACGAGCAGAACTGGTCAGCATCAACAGCACTGCCGAATAGAACAAACCAAACGCTGATAGTGCCAGCAGTAGTTTTGCAGCCAGCCCAAAAGAAAACCCCGCGGGGCCGAGCAAGACTTTGTCGAGCTGGAGGGCATACAACGTCAACGACATGAATGTCAGATTCATCAAGCCGGTGAGCAATGTAACTGAAAACACTGCCACGAACTTCGCAAATAGAAGTCGAAATTTTGGAACTGGAATCGACATCAACGTCTCGAGCGTATTTCGCTCGCGTTCACCTGCGGTCAAGTCAATCGCCGGATAGACGCCGCCCGTAACTGTCATCAGAAGCAAAATTAGCGGTAGAAGTCCCACCAGCGATGACTTACCACTTTGCGAGACCACAGAGCGATAGTGGTCGACAGGCAAGCGAAAATCGGGATTCACCGCTCGACCCAATTGAGCAAACCTGGCCCGATTCGCCGCCGTAAATCGATCCGAGAACCAGTCTGCGGCGTTGCGACTGAGCGAGCGGTTGCTATCTTCGATGAGTTCCACAGTGACGGGCCCATCAAACTTGGCGTCGCCCGCTAGGTCGCTTTGAAAGCGCAATGTCATGGCTAAGTCGACGGCCCCATCGCTGACCAACTTTTTTAGATCGGCAGTGGGGCGACCTGGAAACCAACGAAACGCAAACTCAACGCCCGTGGATATTTCCTGTTCCTCTTCGATGTTGGCAGATTTGTTCGCGGCCTGATCACTACTGGAAGTGGAATCCTTATTATCGCCACCGTTCAATGCCCGCTCTTCCTGTTGCCTTTGGGCACGTAGTTCTGCGGCGTAGGCAAGAGCTGCTTGGCCAAACTCAAGCTCGCGATCGAGCCAGCGACCATCGGCCTCAGTGGTATTTACAGCGATAACGTAGAAGGGCTTCTTCGCGGTATTCTCCTGAATGGCCACGAAACGGAAACCAAGTCCCAGCAAGGGATACAGCAGAATTGGCATCGCGAGCAACGTGACGATGGTCCGTCGATCGCGAAGTGTCTCACGCAACTCTTTGGTAATGAATTGCCACTGCTGAGCCCATGAGAACGGAACCATTGCCGCTTCTTCCGGCGCGGAAGCCGCCGAGATCGTGGGATCAATTGGTTGCATCGGCTCAGATTGGCCACTCGATTGCGCAGCCTGTTGATCGTTCATGCTGCATCTCCCGTCTTTGCACTTGCGGGATCGTCTCTGAGGAATCGCAAGAACATTTCGACCAACCCCGGCTCACCGGTTTGATCACGAAGCTGTTGCAAGGTACCTTCCAATTTCAGGTGACCGCGATGCAGTAGTCCGTAGCGGTCGCAAAGTCTTTCTGCTTCGTCCAGTTGGTGAGTGCAAACAATGATTGCCTTGTTCTGCTGGCGAAGGTAAGCCACATAGTCGAAAACGATCTTTGCACCAACGACATCTAAGCCGCGCGTCGGTTCGTCCAACAAGACAACAGGCGGATCATGAATTAAAGCGCGAGCCAAGTTGACGCGCTGAGTCTGTCCAGTGCTGAGTGTTGCACAGCGTCGATCCAAGAAACGCTCCAACTCCATTACTTCGCTCAAGTGGGTAACACGCTGATGAGCTTGAGAAGGATCTAAGCCAAAACCCGCTGCAAAGAAGTAAAGCAATTCGCGAGGAGTTAACCATTGATACAGGCCAGCGCTTGCAGAGACTAAGCCTATCAAGCTCTTAATTCTGAGCGGCTGTTCGGACACGCGGCAGCCAAGTATCGTCGCTTCGCCGCTGGTGGGCTGTAGCAAGCCCATGATGATTCTGAGCGTCGTAGTTTTGCCTGCACCGTTGGGTCCAAGCAATCCGTAGGCAACACCCGGCTCGACCGAAAACGAAAGATCATTTACTGCAAAAATGCCTTCGCCGTAAGTCTTGCACAGGTGTTCTACATGGATCATCGATACTAGGCCATCTTTCGTTTTGCGACGGTGCCTTCGGCAGTCGAGCGAACCTCGTAACCGCGCGCCTCAAGCTGCTTACGATGCAAGTCTGCAGTTGGAAAATCGCGTCGCTGACGAGCTTCATGAATCG
>CAYWNG010000941.1:0-2144 GCA_964458685.1 uncultured Pirellulaceae bacterium | reverse complement strand
AACACTGGGGAATGACTCGCGACATCGAAGCCACCTGCACGACGCTGATGGGTAATCGAACAGTGCACATGGATGTAGGCAGCGCCAATGGTAAGCTCTTTCTAGTGATGCTCGGATGTGGGTTTGATGCCGAAGTCGTCCGACAGATGGACTTGCGTCGCAAAGGCCATATCACTCGCTGGTCGTACACCATGCCTATCCTTCGCGCGCTTTGGAATTATGCTTTCCCGCAGCTTAAGTGGTCGGCTAGCTCCAATCTTCAAAGTTGTGAAGGCCAAGCGGCATGGATCTTCGTCTTTAATGTGCCTCGCTACGGCGGCGATCTGTCCTTTTGTCCCGACGCCGACCCAACCGATGGAAAATTGGATTTGTGTACATTCAAGCGATCGGGATACTTGGCAGGTGTGAACTATCTGTTTCGGGTCTGGCGATCCAACCATACTCAGTTGGATGACTTTAAGCACACAACTGTAAAGCGATTGAAGATTGAAGCTCCAATTGGTCCCGACGGCAAAGAGATTCAAGTTCCTTATCAATTGGATGGCGACCCAGGAGGATTCCTGCCTCTGAATGTCGAGCTAATGCCTGGACGATTGAAGTTGATTGTTCCCGAATCCACTGCCGCCAGCGATCCGTTGCCTGTCCTTTCACTTGCTCCCTCCACCTAATAGCGCAAGAAGCTTGCTTGCAAGAAACCGTCGATGGATTTACTTATGGACTGTCCTGTTACTCCCGTCATGATTGGCGATATTGAATGTGGTGGAAAATCGACACCACTGACGATCATCGCAGGGCCGTGCGTGATCGAATCTCGCGAGTTGACTCTGCGCATCGCCGAGGAACTGAAAGCGATTTGCGATCGACTAGCGTTGCCACTCGTTTTCAAAGCTTCGTATGACAAAGCCAATCGCACTAGCTCCGCCGCCTTTCGTGGTTTAGGCATGCAAGAAGGTTTGGCAATCTTGGACGAAGTGCATCGGCAGTTCAATGTGCCAGTCGTCACCGACATTCACTTACCCGAACAAGCCGCCGAGGCCGCACAGGCTTGCCAGTTGTTACAGATCCCGGCCTTTCTCGCGCGGCAAACCGACCTGCTTGTCGCCGCTGCGAAAACGGGGCGACCTGTGAACGTGAAGAAGGGGCAGTTCATGGCTCCAACAGACATGAAGAATGTGCTCGGCAAGTTGAACTCCGCGGGTGCCGCCGGTGTACTTCTTTGCGAACGAGGCACCTTCTTTGGTTACGGAAGGTTGGTGAACGACATGCAATCGCTGCCGATCATGCGTTCGTTTGGTGTCCCCGTCGTATTTGACGCAACGCATTCGGTGCAACAGCCAGGCGGTTTGGGGGATGCGACCGGGGGCAATAGGCAGATGGTAGCCCCATTGGCTCGCGCCGCGGTGGCAGTTGGCGTGGACGCAGTTTTCCTGGAAACTCATCCCGATCCCGACCAATCTCCCAGCGATGGCCCGAACATGGTCCCCCTGACTGACGTACACTTCCTGTTGAAGCAACTTAAGGATATCGCACAACTTGTGCGAAGCTAAACCTTTGCACTAATCTCGCAAGACCTATGAAATTTCTCAATTCCGCAACTTGTGCTTACTCCTTCCTGGCATGTTTGACCCTAGTGGGTTGCCAACGCACAACTCAAAATGAATCGGATCGCATCGTGCAACAGATGCGAGCCAATTCGGAGAACTCAGCCGCCGAACCGTTGCGACAAGGCCTACGGAACTTGTCGCAGACGACGCAGATCAACAAGACAGATATGGTTGACGAGACTCGCGTGCTGATCAACGCTTGGTTGAAAACGGCAGATTCGAAATCGATCAACTACCAGCCTTCGAAGCTATTAGATGGTTTGGACGCCAGAGATCTCGCGCGAGTCGGATGCGAATCACCAGACTCCAACCAACTCGGAGCGATCGACGTCGAGAGCATGTTCCAAGCTCAGTTAATGCGTAAGCTCTCCGATTGGATCATCGCTCAGCCTGTTCGAGATCGCATCTTCCAGCCGATGCTCTCGCAGAAGATGTCTACGCTCAATCCAGAGCAAGCCGTGAAGCTCGAGCAAGCTTACAAGCTCTTCGACTGGACCATTCGCAACATCAAGTTGGCCCCGGTTGAGTCCTCGCAGTCCT
>CAYWNG010000940.1:0-2147 GCA_964458685.1 uncultured Pirellulaceae bacterium | reverse complement strand
GTGAGCGTCGGGTGCTCGCTGGTCGGCGAGCTGTCGTCGGACAACGCACGATTCATCCATGCCACTCAAGCTGAAGAGGAGACGAGCACAAGGTATCTAGAAAAGCCGAGGAGATCCTGCCTCCATTGTAGTCTAGCGGTTCGTCAAGTCACCGCTTCCATTGTAAGCCTTTCGTCCTGCGCTCAGGTAGCTTGGCGAAACTTTTTCGGGGCGATCCTCTATTAGGGGGGCGAATTTTTTGTCCCTCAATGTTCTGTCTGACAAAAATTGGGGACAAAAATGGCTACACTGACTGGCATGAGCAACACGCAATCACCGTTTTCCCAGCCGCCGAAGAAATTTACTTTCGGTTTGGATTGGATGTTATTAGTGATGATGGTGTCGGCAGCGACGGCGCTTATGTTTGCCTATGCGTTATTCTTGCCCGCCGTCACTAGCGAGCTTAACGCCTGGATGGGCCGAACAGTGGATCTGGGCGAAGTGGGCGAGAATCGTCGCGCACAGATTGTTTTCTTAATGCTGTGTTACGCCGCACCGATGATCCTCGGACTGGTAGCGAGGCTCATTCATCTCGGCGGACAGTTGCTAGCAAAGAGAATGGAAGACAAGTCTGACGTTGATGATGAGTTCACGATGGAGTGAATGTGGGAAAAAACTTCTCCCAGAGAATCTCTTTTGGCGTTGACGCTCTGCGGCGCAGAACATACACTCGCTCGCTTCCAATTCAGCGACCTCTTGTTCGCCGGGTTGGTTGAATAGTTTTGCCGATACGTACAGTCTCAAGTAAAGGGCTCACCTGTGTCCGGTGGATCGCACGAAGTAATACGAATCCGAATGGAAGCCTACGATCATTCGGTACTGGATCAAAGTGCCCAGGAAATCGTAGAAACCGCCAAGCGGACGCATTCCGAAGTGCACGGGCCGATTCCTTTGCCAACTCGCATCGAGCGATACACGGTTCTTTCGGGACCGCATATCGATAAGAAGGCGCGTCAGCAGTTTGAGATTCGTACTCACAAGCGCTTGATTGATATCAAGCAAGCAACTGCCCGCACCATTGAAGCGCTCAACAAGTTGAGCTTGCCGGCTGGTGTGGACATCAAGATCAAGGCTACGGCTGGTCGCTAACAAGCGGTCGGTTTTCTGTGGTCTGAAGGTCAGCGCGGTTTCCTGTTGTGAGTGGCTGCGTTGATTGGCTGGTGTGTTCGCAGCGTTGTTGTTGGTGGTTTATTGGCGAATTTTTTGGATCAAGTTATGAGACGGAAGTGCACGAGGTAACGGCGACTGGGCTCGCGTGTGCGAGTCTGTAGGTGGCAAGTCCTGGTGTGCAAGCGTATCGACGGGAATAAAGCAATGGCAAAGGGTATACTCGGCCGTAAGGTCGGCATGACGCAGATTTTCCAGGAAGATGGCACCGCCGTTTCGGTGACTGTTATCGAAGTGGGCCCGTGTCGTGTTCTCCAGTTGCGAACCCGCGAGCGCGATGGCTACGAAGCTATTCAGCTTGGTTTTCTTGATAAAGCACGTCGGCTCTCTAGCCGCAGTGAGCGTGGCCATGTAGCCGACATCGGCAGTCGCCGCGCCAAGCAGCAAGCCGCTGCAGGTGTAGCTCCGAGTCCCAAGCCTGGTTGTGAGCCCCAGCGATTTATTCGCGAACTGCGCGGCCCGATCGAAGGTGTTGAGGTTGGTGCTGTTATCAAGGCCGATGTGCTCGACGGCGTTAAGGCTGTCGATGTGACCGGTATCACCAAGGGTTGTGGCTATGCCGGCGTGATGAAGCGGCATAACTTCAAAGGCCAGCGCGCTACGCACGGTGTTAAGAAGGTGCATCGCCACGGCGGTGGTACCAGTATGAATACCTATCCAGGTCGTACATTCCGCGGCAAGAAGATGGCTGGCCGTTATGGCAATGACAAGATGACCAGTCGTAACTTGTCGGTGGCTCGCGTGGATGCAGAAAACAATTTGGTCTTGGTGCACGGTTCGGTGCCTGGTCCAACTGGCGGCTACGTTGTAGTTCGCGAGACGAACAAGGTTGGTTAATCGTTGAGGTTAGGGCCCTGTGCGGCTCTGTGTTGGTACAGTGTTTGGTTCTGGGCAGGTTTAGTTGGAACAAAGCGATGGTTACCCTTCCTGTTTATGATCGC
>CAYWNG010000939.1:0-2150 GCA_964458685.1 uncultured Pirellulaceae bacterium | reverse complement strand
GCAAGATGCCCCAACCATACTTTGTGTTAACTGAGACGACCTCGCCACCTGGGGCTACCCACCGGGCGGAACGGCCCAAGTCAAGTTCCATTCCTAGGACAACCGGTGTGCCTGCATCCAAATTAAATCGATAGCGATGAATGTCACCGTTTACTGATAGTACATCAGAAACTATCTCGCCGATCGCAGCCGTTTTTTCCGAAACAACTTGAGTGCGCAACTCAAAAGTTGTGTTGCCGAATTCGCCGGTCTCGAAGTCATAGGCACCAGTTACGATCGCGCGGTACAGGCCAGGAGCCTTTAGTTGATAGACTGAGTTGCCAAGCGAGTTGTCGGGAGCAACTGCGTTGCCTCCCTGGTCAAAGATCGAATAGCGATCGGAGATTGACAGGGACATGGGAACGGACGTCTGGAATGGAAAGAGATAACTTCGGTTGTATTCGCTTGGGAACGTGGTGATCGTGTCGAGTGGCAGAAGTGGGAAGCTCGCAGCATCATGAACAGTAAATTTTGTGTCGAAGGTCTCCGAGGAATCGTTCGTTACCAAGACCAAGCCTTCACCGTCAAAAAACTGGCCTAGTCGCTGTCGCTGTTCATAAGACGGAATGCTCAAACCTGCGGTTACTGTCTTGCGGTAAAGCCGCGTGGAAGTTTCATAACCGTCGCCCCCATCCTGCAAAAAGAGTTCGGTAGGCGCAGCGAGCGGAATACTGAATAACTGCATCCCAAATGGAATAACCGATGCGGGATTCTCGATTCCCAGAGTTATCGGTGTCGCAGAGCTTGGACTAAGCATGCGAAATGAGTACTTGGTGGGACTACTAGCTAGATTGGTAATTTTTAGCTTGATTACACCTGAGGTAGCTGCAACATGGAAAGTGTCATGGTCGTACGCGGACGTTGGCACAACGTTACCGGACGGATCTAGCAATTCAATTGAGAAATTCGACGTGTTCGGCAACAGCCAATCAAATCGATACATCGTGCCAGCGGAAACGGAGAACTGAAAATCCCTTGCGTTATCGCCGATAGTGCCACTGCGAATGACGTCAAATCCGCTGAGTTGCGGTGTAGCTTCGGAAGGTGGCTGTACGATGTTGAATTGGACAGTGTAATTGAGTGGGCCGGCGCTGAGGTTCTCGATCTCGACATGATACCTGCGAGAGCTTGCGATACGATCTGGTCTCGTGGGATCTATGAATTGCGAAGCAAGGTCATCATTAACATTTAGGTCCAACCAGCGAACTCGGGCATTTAGTAGATCAAAATTCGAAGTAAGTTGGATCAACTGGCCAGCGGTTAGATCGAGTTCAATGACTTGCCGATCGCCGCGCCCTGCTAGCACGCCCGAAATCAGCTCACCGACCGCCGCTGATCGGGAGCTTGTGACAGGAATTAGCCTGTTAAGATCGAACTTGAGTTGTTGCGCGCCGAAGTTCTTCTCGATGATCAGCGTGTATTTTTCACCGACCTTGAGCGAGTCAACTTGGCCATTGAAAAAATTTCCGGCATTGAGATTTTCGCCGTGTGAATCAATCAACCGCCAGGCGATCGGCTCAGATGAATTCGTGTTGTATATATAAAATCGTGGATCGGTCGCCGTGAATTGATGCAGGGAAAACCAAGCGTCGGGAAATTCCCCACGAACAGCACCGCTGCTCGGCAGAGTCGGGGCCGTCGCGACGGATTGCCATTGGAAAGCCGCACTCTTGGATCTTAGTCGATACTGTCCAGAATACGGAATGCGAAAGAACATCGTGTTGGACATCTGCTCGAGTGGAAGGACGGTCGCGCCGCTCGGAGCGATCAAGCTGTATACCCTTGTGTCGAATCCATGATACTGGCCGTCACTCAACGCAAACAATTCATTTGCGTTTGCATCGAAAGTAAACTCGTAGACTTCATTGGGGGCACTAAACTGTCGGCGAGTGATACCTTGTTGCAGCGGCTCAACACGGACGGTTTCCTGTGGCATGTTGAGGTACTGCATGTCCGATGACGTGACGCGGATCCTAGTGACCGTTGATGCAATATCACTACGGTCGAAAGAAATCCTTACATAGCTCTGCCCCGAGCGGTAGGAAATGAACCCGATAATGAAAATTGAAAACAAAGAGTTTTGGGAAATTGACAATGTAATTGATGTTCAA
>CAYWNG010000938.1:0-2154 GCA_964458685.1 uncultured Pirellulaceae bacterium | reverse complement strand
CGTGAGCTTGTAAAGCGTATTGCACACCGACTGGCATGAATTGCGATTCTGCTTTAACTTTTCAAGCTTTTCCTCGAGCTGTGTTTTGGTTGCCCCTGTAGCCGTTCTTACCTGCGCTTCCATTTGAATCATGGCCAGCTTAAGTTTCTTGATTTGATCCACAATCGGCGTCAGTAGATCCACCTTTTCGCTGATGGACTTGCTTTTCAGTTCATTGGGCTTGAGCGAGCGAATTTCGTTAAAGGCCTCACTAAAACTGGGCTTCGGTGTTGTCGCTGTTTTAGTCGATAGTTGTGGTGGTTGTGGTGTCGATTGCGGTTGCGTTTGGGTCGAAGATGCTGTTTGTTTATTTCGCTTGGCCTTGGCAATCTCTTCCTTTACTTCACCGAGCAACAGAGCACGGGCAGTGTTGTCTGAGGCTGATTTGACGCGGCCAACGAACTCGCCCAGTCGCGGGGACGTGGGTGCAAGCTGCTTCAGTTCTTGCAAACTACTGATCAGTTCTTTCGTCAACGACTTGGCAATCTCAGCGGATTTGCCTTGCAACTCTCCAAGGATTTTTTCCAGTGACTGGATGCCAGGTTCGGAGGCTGCCGAACGGATGCGTTGGATATAGTCTGCGGAGTCTATTGCGTTTGGCGTTTTTCCAAGTTCAACCAGCATCGCTTTGATTTGCTGAATCAAAACACGCTTTTCTTCTGTTGGATCGCTTTGAGTAGTTTGACTGCTTGGCGGCTTTGACTCATTACTGGTCTTCGGCTGAGTCGTAGAGGTTGGCTTGGGTTGCGTGGTCGGCTTGGATGTCGTCGTTACATTAACGCGAGTTTCAGCTCGGGGATGCTTCGAAACCAAAGGACCGAGAGTCTGAGGATTGAGCGTCTTGGGAGAAGATTGCGGCGAGGATGATGTCGTCGGTCCAGCCTCAATGGTCTCTGCCACCGTCTCAAACTTAACGGAACCGGCCGATTTTTTGCATTCTGGCTGATTGCACAGCCAAGCTGATTTCACCGTTTTCCCACAAAATCGGCACTTAAATGGCATCGCGTTTCCTTCGTTGCATAACCAAATAGGATTGAACGGAGTGGCTGTTAAGACAGCAGTATCTCTTGCACATCATCCAGTGCTTCAGATAGGGCCGCGCGAACGGGTACGTTGCAGTCTTCCAGGTAGGAGAATACAGAATCCGATTCGGCCTCGATTCGCAACGACTCTACTTTCTCGATCGTCTCTTTAACCGCGATTGCCAAATCCTGTTCTTGCGCTTTGCTCTGCCCACGCAAAAGTTCTTGGCGGAGTTCGTTCTCGTAACTATCCAGAATGTTCCTTAACCCTTGGGCGAGGTTTGGATAGTCTGTTTCGACCGAATCTTGGACAGGTTTGAGTCGTTGACGGGCTGCTACGAGCGCCTGGTCCCAACGCACTTGGGCTCGCTCAAGCGACGCCTTCATGGCAGCCACGATCCCTTCCGGAATCACATCGGCGGCTTGGTTGGTGCGTTGTTCGGTCAAAGCTCTGGAAAGCGCTTGGCTGGCCTGCTCCAGGAACTTGTATGCGTTTTGGAAGTCCCCTTTTTGAGAATGGACCGTTCCTGCATCGACGATTTTTTGAATTTTCTCAGCCGTATTCGGATCGCTAACTCGCAGGCGTTGAATATCGCTAGGCAGAGTGCTCAGAAGTCCATCCACCAACTCCTTATATGGATTGCTGCCATCTGAACTGAGCAACTCTTGAAGTCGCTTTTCGAGCGCATTGACTCGAGGTTCGGCTGCGTTGAATTCGCCATCTTGCAACAACAACCGAATCTCTGAAGTTGTTTGTTTCAGTTCTCCCTCGACGCTGGGGTTAACATCCAGCACTTGCGAGATCTTTTCGCCCAACGCGAGGAAGCGGGCGACAAGTGGGTGCTTGAGTTCCTCGTCGTCGAATGGCACTTCTGGTGGCGTTGCGACGATTGAAAATGACGGTTTGCACTTAATGCCAGCGTGTTCTTCGAGGAAGTCCTTGAGAACCTTGTCCTTAACCGGCTCCGACTGATAGCCGTCTGAAATCGCCAAGTTGAAGATCAGATCCATACCTTTTCCGGTAAGGATGCCAATATAAGAATCACCCTTGTAGCCGAGCTTCTTGGCCTCAGCGATTTCGTTCTTCTTGACG
>CAYWNG010000937.1:0-2161 GCA_964458685.1 uncultured Pirellulaceae bacterium | reverse complement strand
TCGCCGTGGCTGCCGTGACGGTGGACTATGCGTACATGCAACTGGTGCGATCCGACCTGCGTATCGCCACCGACGCTGCGGCGAAGGCAGGAGCCGAGGCTTTGGCGCGTACCGAGAATGACACACAAGCCATCAACGCTGCAGTTGCCTACGCTGCCTCGAACACAGTTGCCGGTAAGCCGTTCTCCATTAGTGCCAATGATGTTGTGTTGGGCCGAGTCACCAAGTCCAACACGGGCAAGTGGAGCTTCCAAGCTGGAACAAGGCCCTTCAACTCGGTACAAATCAACGCAAAGGTTAAGGCTTCGCTGTTTTTTGGTAAAGCCATGGATCGAACCTTCTTCGAACCCAAGAATGAAGCCGTAGCTGGTTACCAAGAGTATGACGTGATGCTGTGCCTGGACCGATCCGGCTCGATGCTCTTCGACATGTCGGGCGTAGACTTCTCTTATGCCCCCAACAATCCAAATCTAAGCAATTTTACTGCATGGGGAACGACTTGGCGAAATCACCTCTCGCCTCCACACCCGACTAACAGTCGTTGGGCCGTACTTTCGAGAGCAGTTGATGACTTCCTAAGCATAGCTAACAACCTCAGCCCTCAACCTTACACCGGATTGGTGACATGGGCATCAGATTACACAATGCCAATCAATCCAAACACTCAGTATTCTGCCTCGACGCTGGAAGTAAACCTTCCAAGCACCAGTAATTTTCAAGCTCAAATGGTCAACGTCAAAAACAGCATTTCGAATCTTGGAAGGAGGCCGATGATGGGGGGCACAAACTTGTCCGCTGGACTCGATCGAGCTGTTGCCGCTCTATCAAGCAATTCGTCTCGCAGCTTGAGCAACAAAGTTGTCATCTTGATGACAGACGGTGACTGGAACGACGGGCGCGATCCAATCCTTGCGGCTCAAGATGCAGCCAGGAGAGGCATCGTGGTCCACACCATCAGCATGTTAACCAATAGGCAAACAGTTCTTACCAACATTGCGAGCATCACTGGCGGCAAATCCTACACGACCGTCAATGAGACCGAGCTTCGCAATGCCTTCAAGGAGATTGCCAGCGGGTTGCAAGTTGTTATGGTCGAGTAGGCCGTCAACAACGCTTGCCCTGAAAGCTACGCTATGAAGAACTCACTACCGCCAAACAGAATTCATGCACGCAGATCTTCGGCTGTGTCGCGTCGAAGTCGGTCCAACCGACTGGGTGCCACGACCGTGGAGTTTGCTTTGGTTGTTCCGATCATCTTTACGATGTTCTTAGGAGCGATCGAGATGACTCGCATGAACTTCATCAAGCACTCGGCCGCCAACGCAGCCTACGAGGCGGCGCGAGCTGGTATCGTACCTGGCGCGACCGAAGCTGACTGCAGGAAGAAGGCCACCGACCTGCTCAATGCCGTTGGAGCAGGCTCCAATGTGACAGTAACTTATGAAAGTACATCTCAGGCGGTTAGAGTCACGGTTACAATTCCAGTCGACAAAAACAGTTGGGCCATAGGGCGATTCACACACGGATTGAACCTCGTTCAGTCCTGTAGGCTCAGTCGAGAGATTCTTTAGTAGATCGGTGCCGAGGCTGTTCGCTAGGTTTTCAGGATGCGGGCGGGACGCCTACGGACCGGTGCGCGGACGTCTCGTCCGCACAGTCTATAAAGCGGGCGGGACGCCCGCGCACCGAAAAGAAACTCTGTGTGAGACGCACACGCACCAAAGAGAAACGTGGGCGAGGCACACACGCAAAGATAAAAACTGCGGGCGGGACGCCCGCGCAGCTAACGCGCTCGAACCGCTCGCGCGTATTGCACAGGAAGTATCGTGTCAGCCTTGGGATCGCCAAGCTTAACGGCTGCATGATACGGCCAGTAAGGATCTCGCAATAGTTCGCGAGCCAACATGACCATGTCGATACTCTCTTGCCCAACGATTTTCTCAGCTTGACCTGCGTCGGAGATCATCCATCCGGCGGCTACAGCGATCTCGGCCTCTTTGCGAATGCGGCTGGCTATGGGAACCATAAATCCAGGTCCCCATGGAATCTTAGAAATATCAGGAGTGACAAAGCCTTGGCTGACATCCACTAAGTCTAAACCAGCGGCCTTCAATCGCTTGACTAGCTCAATCGACTCCTCTACCGTCACGCCACCTTCATC
>CAYWNG010000936.1:0-2179 GCA_964458685.1 uncultured Pirellulaceae bacterium | reverse complement strand
GACCGAGATTACTTCGCTGTTGATCATTACGAAGTTGGAACAGCATGATACCGCAGGAGCCACAGCGATCGCAGTCGTGATGTTGGCCTTTTCGTTTGCCACTCTGCTGGGAATCAACCTAATGCAGTGGTGGCTTCATCATCGTCGAACTGCGGGAGTTGCATGATGCAGGTATCCCAAGCTTCAAAAGTCAGCAATGCACGAATCGCCTCTAACGACCCGCTTTGGCTGCGAATCGTGCTGATCAGTTTAGTTCTTGCCTTTCTCAGTCTAGTACTGCTTTTGCCATTAACAGTTGTTTTTCTGGAAGCGTTCCATGAAGGCTGGAAGACCTACCTTCGCGCGCTTCAAGATCCAGCAGCGCTTTCGGCAATCAAATTGACTTTGCTGGTCGCTGGTATTTCATTGCCACTGAACACAGTCTTTGGTTTAGCCGCGTCATGGGCAATTGCCAAGTTTGAGTTTAAAGGTAAAGCGATCTTGATCACTTTGATCGACATGCCTTTTGCCGTTTCACCCGTGGTCTCGGGATTGATCTACGTGCTAGTGTTCGGAATGCAAGGATGGCTTGGTCCGACTTTGCAGAAGTATGACATTCAGATCATCTTCGCAGTTCCTGGTATCGTGCTGGCAACTTTGTTTGTGACCTTTCCCTTCGTCGCTCGCGAACTGATCCCGTTGATGCAAGAGCAAGGAACGGAAGAAGAGCAAGCGGCTATTTCGCTGGGAGCTAACGGATGGCAAACCTTTTGGCGAGTCACTTTTCCGAACATCAAATGGGGCTTGTTGTACGGCATCATCATCTGCAACGCTCGGGCCATGGGTGAATTCGGAGCTGTGTCGGTTGTGTCGGGCCATATTCGCGGCAAGACCAACACGCTGCCGCTTCACGTTGAGATTCTTTACAACGAGTACAACGTGGCCGCAGCGTTTGCCATGGCTTCGCTGTTGGCTCTTCTGGGCTTAGTCACACTGGTCCTGAAGACGCTTTTGGAATGGAAAGTTCGACAGCAACTTCTTCAAGCGGCCGAGTAATTTCACTCAAGAACACTTTAGAAAAAAGACTCGAACCGAAAACGGTAGAGGAAAAACAGACTATGAGCATTGAAGCTATCCACGTATCGAAGACCTATGGCAGCTACCAAGCGCTACAGGATGTGAATCTCAAGATCGAAGATGGCGAATTGGTTGCACTGTTGGGGCCGTCAGGATCTGGCAAGACAACATTGCTGCGCATTCTTGCCGGACTAGACATTCCCGATGCAAACGAACAAACGCAGATCCTCTTTCATGGTGAAAATGTTGCAGGTGCACAAGTCGGTGAGCGACGAGTTGGCTTTGTGTTCCAACACTACGCTTTGTTCAAGCACATGACAGTCTTTGAAAACATCGCCTTTGGTCTTCGCGTTCGACCGCGATCAACTCGGCCGACTCGCCAAGCCATTGACGAGAAGGTGCGAGAGCTACTACGACTGATTCAACTGGAAGCCTTTGGTAATCGCTATCCAACGCAGCTTTCCGGCGGACAACGCCAGCGAGTCGCCCTGGCACGCGCATTGGCGATTCAGCCTCGAGTCCTATTGCTTGACGAACCGTTTGGCGCGCTGGATGCAAAGGTCCGCCAAGGCCTTCGCAACTGGTTGCGAAATCTGCATCGCGAATTGCACATGACAACGATTCTTGTGACTCACGATCAGGAAGAAGCCTTGGAAGTCGCTGATCGCGTCGTTGTGATGAATCAAGCGAAGATCGAACAGATCGGAACGCCCGAAGAGGTCTTCCATCACCCAGCTTCGGAGTTTGTGATGGACTTTCTAGGAAACGTCAACGTTTTTCATCAGCGTGTCCAATCCTTGAAGGACTCGACCAATAACGCCAAGCTTGACGAGAAAAAAGTGTCGGCAAACGGTGCGCATCGCGTTTATGTTCGGCCTCACGAAATTGAAATCAGCCGGCAGCCAACGGCAAGCACATGGCAAGGCCGTATTGTTCGCATCAACCCTGCTGGACCGCTCGCCAAGATCATCGTATTGAGTGAATCCAACGGTGAGATTCAGGTCGACGTGCCTCAAGACAAATATCGTTCGCTCGGCCTATCCGTGGGTGACCAAGCTTACCTAACCGCCATCGCGGCTCGAACCTTTTCACCGGACTACGAAATCTAGATACTTAATGAGGT
>CAYWNG010000935.1:0-2180 GCA_964458685.1 uncultured Pirellulaceae bacterium | reverse complement strand
CCACGGCGTTTATCCCCAAGCTCCGTTTGATGTGGTGCTGTGTCCCCAACCTCCCCAACCTCCGTGTCCCCTTGATGTGCTGTGTCCCCAACCTCCTCCCCAACCTCCCCAACCTCCTCACCAGTCTCCCCTGTCTCCTCGTGATGTATTGCTGTGTCCCCAGTCTCGTCGTGAAAAATTCCCTGAAGCTGGGGGCAGTGAAAAACTCCCATCCCGCCACCTGACGATCGGCTTTTTCGTAGCCAAGTCGCGGACGACTGAAAAAGCGGTTTGTAGGGCGGCTGATGAGCCTTAATCTCCGAGTCCGCGAACACGGATGTGGGAAACCCTACGGAAGTGCCTTCCGTGCTGGCTCTCCATAGCTCTGGAGACCTAAATGCCAGCATTTGGTCTGCGGTTGGCCCAAGAATTCGGAGTTTGGGTAGTTTGCCTAGGAAGCTCACAAGTTCCGGCCAGTTTTCGCAGCCTCCTGCCATGAAAACGGGCAAAAAAATGTCGGTTTCTAAAGGATTGTGCAACTCTCTATAGAATGGCCAAACGCCTTGTAACGCTTTTTCCGGATCAGCAGCGCCCCACTCGGAGATGATTTGGGGCACTTTAGCAGATTCTCGCGTGTCGTAGTCGCCGAACGCATCGAGCGCAATTACGCTAAAGCCAGCCTCTCGGAGCGCTTGCACCAACGCCCTTACGGAAAATCCAATGGCTAGACAGTGATTGTCTAGCCCGAAAGGGGTGGTGTTGCCGGGAAACCCCGAAACTTTATCCATTTGTAAGGGTTCCAAGCTGACGGTGCTGAATATCCTAAGCCTCAGTTGTTAAAGCAATGAACATAACACTTCTCAAACGAATCACACTAGCCCGACCACTTTTCTTCTTCGCCTTAGTGGTTGCGAGCATGGGTCTGCGAACCGCCAGTGGCAACGAATATCTGGGCGTGCTGACCGAATTGACGAACCCTGAGTCCGAAATTGCCAAAAAGCTGGAGCTGACCGAACAACAGCGACTTCAACTCAAGCAATTGAGCACCAAGCGAGTGGGTTCAGCCTTGGGACTAGCGGCTCAATTGAACGAGGTCCCTAAGAGCGAGCAGGGGCAACTGATGGCCAAGTTCGTCGCTGAATCCGAGCGAATGGCCCTCGAGTTACTCAACCCTGAGCAGCAAGCGAAGTTGGCTAAGCTTCGCATTCAGTGGATCGGCTTAACAAGTCTTGTCGAGGAGGACATTGCTAAAGCCCTCAATTTGACCGACGGACAAAAGCTGGTGGTTGCCGAATGGCGTGAGAAAGTTCGCGCTGCCAAGAAGGCTAACAGCGAAGACAAGGTAAAGCCACAAGCCGACCGAGCCATTCGTCGCGAGCTATCCGACTCACAATACTCAGCTTGGCAATTCATGGCCGGGTTGATCACTGAAAAACCGGCTGCGGCACCAACGCCACCCGAACCAAAGGCCGATGCACCAGCTAGCGGTGGTGTAGCACCAGGTCGCGCGGGCGGTGTTGCTGCGATGACACCTGAGCAAGCTTCGAGAATGCCGATCGAGCAAGTCGAGTTGACTCTGAACTTCCAAAAGCAACCGTGGGGAGACGTCATCAAGTGGTTGGCCGATCAAGCTGACATGTCGGTGCAATCGGAATTGATTCCGCCTGGATCGTTTACCTACCGCGACCTTAGTCGTAAGTACACCGTTCCTGAAACACTCGATCTGATGAATGGCTATTTGTTGGACAGCGGATTCACACTTTTCCGCAGCGGTCGCTTGTTACGCTGTGTCAACTTCGAAGAGAACCAAAAGATCCTTGGTGAGTTGATTGTTGAAATTGCTGATTTGGTTCCGGTCGAAGAGTTGAAGAGCAAGAAGTACGGTCGCTACGAACCTGTGAAAGTGCTTTTCACGCTCAAGCGATTGGACCCTGAATCGATCAAGGAAGAAGTCAAGGAGCTGTTGAGCATCCAAGGAACCGTCAAAGCATTCTCCACTTCGGGACAAATGCAAGTCACTGACATGGCCGGCAACGTTCGCGCTGTGGCCGAATTCATCGAACGCGCCGAAGACCCGATGTCGGCTCGCGGAGCTGCTGTTCAATCGATCCCTTTGAAGGTGATCAATGCTGAAGAGATACTTGCAGTGGCTCGTCCATTGCTGGAGCTACAAGACGGTGCAAACGTCAGTGCGAACATCA
>CAYWNG010000934.1:0-2186 GCA_964458685.1 uncultured Pirellulaceae bacterium | reverse complement strand
ATTGCTTCGGCAAGCTGACGAGCATCGGGAGAGAGGCTGGCGTGCGAGTTCGCGAATTGACGGCGCTCTAGTCCTTGGCCGGACGTACCATTGGATTGGCGACGGTCAACAAATCCTGCTGGGGCATTTTCCGTTGGAGTAGACATGTACTTCACTCACCCTTCCTGGCTGCAATTCGAACTTGCGCGTTAGAGTCTCAATTCAGACACAAATACTGATCAACGGAACTCTACCTCGCGAAGCTAAGCGCGGCAAATAGCTTGTGGCTAATTTGGCACAAGCGGCGCATCGGGATGCTGGTTAGGGCTTGTAGTGAACCGTTGTTGCTGAGGGCTGACAATCGCCGACGCTTGCATGGTGTTGATTTTAGGGGTTCTGACGATTGCGCCGTTGGGGGTCGGCATGTTCAGAAACTTCTGCTCGAGGTGTTGCTGTACCAAAAGTGCGGCCTGATGGTCCGGATGTTGGCTTAATACAAGTCCAAGATTGGCTCGTGCATCAGCCAAATCGCCCAAGTCCGCCTGTAGCTTGGCAAGTTTCAAGCACAACTGCACGTCCTGTCCGTTCGCGCGTAACGATGCCTCACGCAGGCAAGTTCGCGACTCTTCCGCTTCGCCCAGACTGGCTAGAGCGGCGCCTTTGAGCAGCCAGGTATTCGCTTTGTCGTATTCGGGATTTTGCAAGTCCGACATGCGTTCCAAAGTTGCCAAAGCTCGTTGCGGTCTGCCTTGCTCTTGATAGATGGACGCCAGCGAGATCTGCACTGCTGGATTGTTGGGTTGTGACATCAGCGATCGATGGTAGGCCTCAATGGCTTCATCGGCCAAGCCGCGTTTCTCAAGCACTCGGCCTTTCAGCTCCCAAGCCTTGGCATGTTGCCAATCATTGGCCAGGGCCATGTCAGCCTGGATGATTGCTTGATCGATCATTCCCGATTCAAACTGCATCTCGCCTAAGCGTACCATCAGATCCGGATTACTGCCGCTCATCTTGGCGGCTTCGTTCATGTGCTGAGCCGCGTTTTGACACTCGCCTCGCTGATAAAGTACTTCAGCTAGACCCCAGTGAGCCCGTTCGTCGGTCGGACTATGGCGGAGCGATTCTGAGAAGAGAGCTTCGGCATCGGAGTATTTGTGCTGTTGCAGTGCGTCGGCTCCGCGGAGCGAAAATTGTCGAGCCGTCTTGAGAGCCATCTGCTTTTGTTGGTTCTTCACGAACGATCGACAGCCCACGTTGAAGCAAATCGCGACCAGCAGCATTCCTAGCAGGATTGTTGGTTGGCGATCGGCGTTCGAATTGGCTTGAGCAGAGCGAAACATGCGAATTGAGTTCCCGCGTGATAGCCGTCAGGCTACCAAAAGTTGAGCGAGTAGTGGAATAGGTAAAACCGTGCGTATTCGCCTTCACCTAGCTCTAACTACAGATCGACAAATTGCCGCGGAACAAAGTGGCTCAATTCCTGGAGTGCTAGTATTTGCCAAAGTTTGATAGCATTAGACCAACCACAGCGCCGGGTGTAAGATAACGACGAAGCTCCTCCCTGTTTTGCCCCTTGATTCAGCCACAAAAAGATTCACTACTAGAAACGCAAGAAAATGCCTGACCGATATTTGTGGAATGGCCTCCGGTTGATGTACCCCGAGAACTGGTCCATTCAAGAGGAAGAGCAGACGCTGAACATCGAAAGTCCCTCGGGCGCTTTCTTGACCATCACTTGCCCGGATGACATAACGCAAGCCTTCGACAGGATGCGGAAGGCGATGGAGTCCGAGTACGACGAAGTGGAGACCGAGCCGCTTTCGCGCATCGTCGGAGAGTCGCTATTGGAGGGCATCACACAACGCTTTGTCTATCTCGATCTGATCGTCACCAGCCACATCTTTACCGTGGAAACAGAAGAGGAAGACTTCGCTCCTTTGTTGGTCCAGATTCAAGGAGAGGATCGCGACATTGAAAAGAACATGCCCGTTTTCGACGCCATGCTCGCCAGCCTATTCCAAACCGACGACTGATTCTTGACCCATTCGCCGAGCCCGCGTAGGGTGTGGTTGAGGTACGAAACCCACCATCCTTTCTATCGGTAGTCGTTGGGCTTTGTTGTAAACAAGCGACGGACTCGTAGCAGCTACCCGCCCGCCCTTCGCATCGAGCCTCGTTCTGACGCTTGGTTGAGTTGCATAGCCCTT
>CAYWNG010000933.1:0-2189 GCA_964458685.1 uncultured Pirellulaceae bacterium | reverse complement strand
AATCTGTTCGCTGCCAAAGTCCACTCCGGTTCTTTCCGGCAGACAAGAACCTACCGAACTAAACGACACGGAGTGTCGTGGCACACTTTTGCGGCAGATAAGAACCTACCAAGCCCGTCCAGCGGCCAGTTAACCACTCGTACAGCCTTGCGGTTAGAGAACAGGCCTGAAAGAAAGCTCCTACAATTGCGATTTGTGGCCCGTTTTGGCTAGAGTTGGCATTGCTGGATTGAAATTACCCCCGCAGAATAGCTGGTTCGGTACAGAGAGTTGGCCTAAAGTACGTTGGCTCGGAATACTTGCCAAAAAAGTGTTTGAGGATAATCAGAAGCGTCATGTCAGTTCGAATTGGAGCTGTTTCTTACCTGAATACCAAGCCATTAATCGAGGGCTTGGCAAATCGCTTGGAGCCGGGTCATCTGATCTTGGATCTACCCAGTCACCTTGCCGATCAGCTCCACCTAGGACAGCTTGACGTGGCACTGATCCCGTCCGTTGAGTACTTCCGCGGACCGTCAACTTGGTCCATCATCTCCGACGCTTGCATCGCTTGCCGAGGCCCAGTTCGCAGTGTGCGATTGTTGTTTCGATGTCCGCCGGACGAGGTACGAACGCTTGCCCTGGATGAAGGTTCGCGGACTAGCGCCGCACTCTCGCAAGTACTTCTGTTTGAACGCTATGGATTGAGACCGCGACTGTTACCATTGCCCATTACCGCGGACTACGAAACCGTTGATGCGGATGCGATTTTGATTATTGGCGATCGGGCCATGCAAGTCGATGCGACTCGTTATGTTACCACTTGGGACTTAGGCGAAGAGTGGTGTCGATGGACGGGACTTCCTTTTGTCTTTGCGATGTGGATCGCCGGTACAACGGGTATTGCTGACACATCGAGCATTCACGACGATGAAGACACCGTGGCTCAACTGTTGCAAGACAGTCGCGATCGCGGCGTTGCCATCGTTGAGCAAATCGCCAATCGTGAAGCGGCGAGATACCACCTGACAAGCGAAGATTGTCTGCGATACTTCACGGAGCAACTGCACTTTCACTTGGGGCCATCAGAGCGTGCGGGGCTTGAGCGATTTCGAGCTCTTGCTGACAAAATTGGTCTCATCCCGTCGTCTTTAGAAGCGACTTCGGCGGTAGTAGGACATTAGCTAGAACTCCAGCACTAACCATTAGATTCAATTGCTCTCAGCGTATAGAACCATGGCCACAAACAGCGACATCCAATCGATTCTCGACAAAGCCATCGAAGGTGAGCGAATCACCGCCGACGAAGGCTTGAAGCTAATCAACTCGCACAACTTAGCTTCCCTTGGTCGCGCTGCATCGGAAGTGACCGAGCGAATGCACCCCGAGTCGTATCGAACGTACAACATCGATCGCAACATCAACTACACCAATATCTGCTCGGCAGTCTGTGATTTCTGTGCGTTTTATCGCAGTCCAAAGAGCCCTGAAGGATATGTGCTAGATCGCGAAACGATCTACGCCAAGATTGAAGAGACTATCGCGTTGGGCGGCAATCAGATCTTGATGCAAGGTGGCATGCATCCGACCCTCAAGCTGGATTGGTACACCGATCTACTTTCGGACTTACGCTCGCGATATCCAACAGTCAACCTGCATGCCTTTAGCCCTCCCGAGATCTACCAGTTCACGAAGATCAATCGCATGACCCTTCGCGAAGTCCTCAGCGAACTCAAAGCTGCAGGTCTGGGATCGTTGCCTGGAGGAGGCGGTGAGATCTTGGTCGATCGCGTCCGCAAGCAGATCACTCGCGGAAAAGTTCTCACGGACGACTGGCTGAACGTGATGCGAGTCTGGCATGAACTGGGCGGAATCGGCTCGGCAACGATGATGTTTGGACACGTCGAAACATTGGAAGAGAGAATCGAACACCTAGAACGTCTGCGGCAATTGCAAGACGAGACGGGAGGCTTTACAGCTTACATCTGCTGGACATTTCAGCCCGATCACACCGATCTATCCCATCTACCAGCCAAGAGTGCCTACGAGTATCTGCACACACTCGCCGTTTCGCGGCTTTACTTGGATAACATTCCCAACATTCAAAGCAGTTGGGTGACCCAGGGGCTGAAGATTGGCCAGTTGGCCTTGCTGTACGGTGCCAACGACATGGGCAGCTTGATGATCGAAGAGAATGTAGTCGCCGAAGC
>CAYWNG010000932.1:0-2191 GCA_964458685.1 uncultured Pirellulaceae bacterium | reverse complement strand
GAAGTGCGTTAGCACCGGTTCCCGCGGCAGAAACCGGTGCTAACGCACATCGGTTGATAAGCCCAACCCAAATTCTCAATGTGGACACAGCACTCGTTTACAGTTTTACCATACCGGAGAAATTAGAAAACCGACCCGTGTTGAGCTTAAGGCCGATGCGTTCGATAGTGCTGCAACAATTGAGACAATTGTGCGACACTCAACCCCAAAATCAGATTGCTTCGTCATTTACTGCCTATCAACTTCGCCGTTGCCATTTTTAGCAATTCAGCGTCTGTGGCGCGGAACTTCGCATAGGCACTCGTACCCGCATCAGCTTCGTTCAATTTCAAAACACTCGACCCAAGCTCGACGTACTGGCTGACAAACTGCTGCATTTGATCTTGAGTCCACTTGCGGCGTTGCTTGAGCAAGTTGAGGTATTCCACCAATTGCTGAGCCTCACGATAGGCTTTCAGTCGGAGTGAATGGTAAACCACCGTTTGGTCTTTGTCGTTCTTGCCGTAGATAAACAGTCCCAACTGATCGGCTTCTTTCAGCGCGCTACCTGTCTTGTTGATGGTTTGCCAAGGGACGATACCAGTCGCACCATATTGCCACGCATCCAATGCCCAGGCTTCTACGTTTCGATTCGTTTCATGGACGTGATTGGATGTTCCATAGACCCACGCTTCCAAACCATCGGTTGCCATTCGATCCATCACCAATCGGCGATACTGTTGGAAGGCCGACGATGAGACAACCCACAAGTCATCGCGCCCGTCCAACTGACCGCGGCAAAACTCGGGTCTTGAAATATCGATGCGGTAACGAACACGCGGTTGCGGGTCGTTTTCAGTCGCGCGGCTACGATCGGTCAGACTGCCGAAGAAACTGAGCGCTCGGTAGTCCCAGTAGCTCGACGGTTCATCAAGGATCCAAGGCGCTTTTGTTTGCTCGTTCAGCGATCCTTTGTTATTGAAATAGACTTGAAAGCCGGCTTGAGTCCATGTTTGTTTTTTTGCCAAGTCACGAAAGCTCTTCAAGACGTTGTGATAAGTCGCTTCATAGGCGCGGTCTTTTGAAAACGCTTGGTACGCATCCAAGTTGCCATTGAAGTAGGGTCGGCAGTTGAGCGGCCAGCTTTCATGGAAAGTCAAATAGAACCCGGGTGGTGTAACTGGGCCGCGGTGTCCATCCTTGAAGAGCGAGCCGTTGAGAAAAGGACCAAAGGCTTCGGCGAAATCGTCCCAGTAAGCTGTAGTCGCATTCGGCTTGATATCGTCATAGCGCTTGTTGTCCATGCGTTTGCCAGAGCGAAGGCGCATATCGAGATTGCTCTTTCGCGCTCCTGCGGCGGCGGTGTTATGTGAGTAATGCAGGATGTTGGCGTGAACTCGATGGTCATAAGCAACTCGCTGAAGCGCATAGTAGTCGTCAACGTGGTCAGGTAGGCCGTAACTATTCATCTCGCAAGCGAAGGTTACCGACTTCGGCAATGCAAACGGCAACACTTGCAGCTCGATCGGGACTACTCGACCGTCTGAAATCTCAACAGAGCCTTTGCGCACGCTAGGCTTGCTATCGAAAGGGATGAAGATGTCGATCACTAAGTCCTGGTCCGCATCAGAGCTTAGCTGGATCTTCTCCGGCAGCGGCAACAGTGGGTCAGGAATGCGCCGACCGTTGGAGGGTACATACACAGCTTGATACATATCAACGCGGCACTTCGAATCCTCAAGCTTGGCTTTCACAGCGACTTGGTCTTTGCCTCTGAGTAAAACTTGGAATCCAACGACTTCTCCTGCGGCGGCAGATAGGCGGACGACTTGCCCGTCATAAATCGAGTTGTGTGTCCGGTAGTCCTTTGGCAAGTCACCAACTGCATTGCCCGCAACGTCGTATTTATCGGACAACGGTATCACGCCGAGACTGGCAATCGCTGGACTGCTCGCTGGTGGGATCGAAACATTCGGTTTCTCGACGGGCAAACTCTCGTAGACCTTAGTGCTGACCTCAACCGGTTCTGAACGCTGCCCAATACGATTCAGTGTGACTACCTGTACTTTGTGCTTGTTTTCTACGGAAGCAGGAAGGTCTCGCAGGTAGATCTTTTGCTGGGGAGCATTAGAAACGAAAGGGATGTTGTGTTGTCCCAGTCGCTTTCCATCGACCTGGACTTCATAAGTAAAACCCGTGGCTGGTCGTAGAG
>CAYWNG010000931.1:0-2193 GCA_964458685.1 uncultured Pirellulaceae bacterium | reverse complement strand
CGTTGTTTTCAGACGAAGGTGTTCGCGACTTGGCAGGATCTATGCTGATGCAGGCAGTGATGCAGACGAGAATCGATGAACTATCGCGCCAGCTAACGTTTGGTGGAGTAGCAGAAGATGAGCCAAATTTTATGGCTTTCCGCAAGGTGCTGCAGCGTTGGCTTCCTCAAAGTGTTACAACTGCACAGCAAGAAGCCATGGGTAAGGGCCTCTCTAGAATCATGAGCTCAACTGGCGGGGGCTCGCCAGATCATGCGGCTTTGAATGAGTTCGTAATCTCGCTGCGAGAGAGTGTTGCGGGAATAGGTGATCACCGAAAGTTCTCCATCGAAATCATGCAAGCCTTCGAAAGGCGGACAAATAGAAAGTTCGTTTTCTTTGGCAATGCTGACCATGAAAATGAATGGCAAATTTCCCCGTTCGGTGATCGAGCCATTGCAACTCTTATTGATGGCTCGCCAGGGATGGCGACTACGATCACGTTGCAGCAAGCCAACGGCACTTGGAGAATCTCAAGCCTGTTCAATGAGCGGATTATTGAGGCTCAACCAGCCACTCCGTCACCGATTTCAACTACCAAACCTAAGTACTCCGGCCAGCCTATCTCTTGGTGGCTCGACAGCTACTGGGACAATGCAATGGCGAGTCCAAAAGCAGCAGAGAATATTGCGCAGGAATATGTTGCTTCCGAAGCGATTCGCAAACTTCGCGAAAAGCCGGAATGCAAAGCCGCTATCGAGGCCGTCTTAGCGAAGTGGTTTGCGTCGGTGGAACATGAAGTCAATGAAGGTCAGCTCACTCGCGCCGCCAAGTGCTTCGTAACTGCTGCTGGGCCAGAGTACCAAGAACTTGCAGTGGACTATTTGTTCAAGATTTGGAAGCAGTTGCCAACGCTCTCTTTGGAAAAGCAGATTGAGCGTTTAGGTGAAGAAACAGACCTGAATGACTTACTGAAGCAACTTGTGCTCAACGATGAACTCGCGAATAAGTTCGCCGAACGACTAACCAATGGAACTTCTGGCGATCGTTCGCTCGTGACGTACTATTTGTTTTTTTGTACCATGCTGAAGGATGAGAAGGATCCCAAAGTCGCAGAGTTGAATACCTGGCTGCACCACCACCGCGAACTCTTCGTTCCAGCTTTTACCGCCGCTTTGAAAGACGAGAGCGAGCAAGTCCGATTGTTCTCGCTGTCGTCACTGGTAGGCCTCGATCAGAAACTCATCAGCCTTCCGTCTACTTTAACTATTTTAACTATGGTTGTCGAATCCGACTCTTCGCCGCTAATTCGCTATGCCGCCCTGGAAGCGCTGATGGCGATGGACATCCACAGCGAACTGGTCCATAAGACTTTGATGGAATGGGCGAAGTCCGACGATCATCAAAAAGTAGAGCATGCACTCGACCTGACTCTTCGCAACTATCAAGAGGGCAACCGACCGCAATCGATCGACGAGTTGATCGAATTGCTTTCTGATCCCGAGTGGGGTACGAGGGTCGAAATCAACTACAACAATTGGAGTACACATCATCGTTGGGCGAGGCAATACGCGCTTGCGATTCTCGGCGAGTATTCCGCACATGCTCACCGTGCGATCCCAACACTCGAAGCCGAGCTAGCTCGCAACAACAAGAATACGCTTTCTTTTGCCACCAAGGCACTTGATAGTGTGCGTGGCTATTGTCCAGACCTTCCGATTGAAAAACTCCAAGGCGAGTGGGAGTTTGTCTCGATGGAAAAGCCAGAGGGTTCCACGCCCTTCTTCGACTTGCAAGCGTCTTCGGATCAACAGCCCGCTTCCGTGATTACGATCCGTGGAACACAGTTGAAGATGGGCGATCGTGTGCTGGCGGAGATCTCCCATCCTCGATTGAGCAATGGGGTAGCTTTGCTGCTCGACCCAGATGGTAAGAAGCTGCATTGCAGCGGTCGATATGACTTCAACGCGGAGTATCTAATAAGTTCATCAAGCAAACTGGAATGGGTGAAGCTAGAAGTCCGTGAGTTACTCGATCATCGGCATGCGAACGAAGAATCGAAGCAAACTTACGAGTTTCGTCCGTTGAAAAGTGAGGCGCGATAGCTCTAACCTTGGCGTATGGTAGCGACTACTCTTGAACTGCAGTCCCTAGTTTTGATGTTGCACAGTTTCTTGGATTTCGGGCCGAAGGCCCAGCGATTTACGTAGCCCA
>CAYWNG010000930.1:0-2203 GCA_964458685.1 uncultured Pirellulaceae bacterium | reverse complement strand
GAACAGGCTAACGAACGAGCGATGTACGCGCAAGTTGCTAAAGCGACTGTAGCGTTCGCTCAGACGGCCGTTTCCAAAAAGAGTGGTCAAGCCGTCGAGACTAACGGAAGCGTTTCGCGATTGTTGTTGCTGGGGCGAGACTTAAAGTTCACTCTGTCGATTGAACAACCCGGTGCCTACAGCATCTTTAGCTCACGCAATCCGCACGATTTTCAAATGCAACTACTCGATTCCGAAGGCAAGCTTGTTGCGCCATCGGCTGCACATCGCTACAACGTCGATCACCAACATCACGATCATCAGCACGACCAGGAGATCACCTCGGTCGGCATCTCTCAACCGGGCGAATTGGATTTAGAGAGGTTCCAGCAATGGTTGAATCAGCTTCTGGCAACCAAAGGACAGGACATCTTTCGCATGAAGGGGATACTGAACTTCAAAGGCAGTAAAGATCGCTACGTTTTCCAAGGCGTACACATGCTGTTCGACGGCCGCGTTGATCGGCCATGGGGTAACCAGGATCGCAAGAACTCGTTGATCTTTATTGGTCGCAACTTGGATCGCCAAGAGCTAAATCAGGGGTTCAACTCATGTCTGGCGTAGATGTGTCTAAGCTCAAGAAAGATCTGATAGACGAGTGCTGGTATGTAGCGCTGAACGAGCATGTGATCGATCTCGCTTGGTCCCCCGATGCGACGAAGTTGGTTGCTGCGACTGTTGATGGACGTATTGTACTGATCGACAATCGTGGAGATTCGGCGTTCTTTCGACAAGTTGGCCTACACACGATGGGAGCCAACAGTGTTTGTTGGAGCCGCGATGGCAGCCGATTTGCATCGTCGGGCCAAGACGGATTGGTGCAAGTCTTCGATGCCAAGCAAGGCGAACTACTTCACTCGACCAAACTCAAAAGTAGTTGGGTTGCTAAGGTCGCTTATCAGCCAACGCCGAACGATGCTTCGCCAAGTTCATCGAAAGATGCGTCGAACAATGCGTCGGACAATGCGTCGGACAATGCGTCGAACCATTCAGACCAATCCGTCGGAATGCTGGCCGCAGCGGCTGGCAAGTCGCTGGTGGTCTACGATGCAGCGGGCGACGTCGTTTATGAATCGTCGGATCATGCGAGCACCATTGCGGATGTTGCTTGGAATCCTCGTGGTGATACGCTTGCGGTGGCGGCCTATCATGGTGTGACGCTTCATAAGCCCAGTGGCGGCGAGGCGCGGAAGTTCGACTGGCAAGGCTCGAGTTTAGTCGCAGCATGGAGTCCAGACGAGCGATTCATTGCGACTGGCGAGCAAGACTCGACGGTCCACTTTTGGATGGTGGAATCAGGCGAGCACGCGCAGATGTGGGGGTTCCCGACAAAGGTTTTGCAATTGTCCTGGGATGCGGCAGGGCGTTGGCTAGCCACCGGTGGAGGTAGTGGTGTGGTGATTTGGGATTGTAGTGGGCCAGGACCCATGGGCCGCCAACCCGAGATACTGGAATGTCATGTCAACAAGATCACGACCTTGGCCTATCAGCCCGCCGGTGAATATCTGGTTTCTACCGATGCCGACGGTTTGCTTTGCGTTTGGGAGCCTTCGAAAAACAAGGATTTAGTGGGCGGAAAGAAGTTGACGGCCGCTGCGTCGTGCTTGCGTTGGTCGGGCTCAGGCAAACTTCTGGCAGTAGGACAAGCGGACGGGGTTGTAGTTGTGTTTTCAGCTACCCGCTAATGTTTTTGACTCTTCTCGCTGATCGCCAGAACACTCGTACAAGCGGCCCCTCCCGCGAATGAGTCTACCTATTGTTGCCTACTTAAACGCGCGGGAGGGTACAGTCGCTCATCGCGACCGCTGATCAGCGAGAAGTGTCGTTTTCAAACAATAGGATCGGGTACAAAACTGGCCTGGCCTATGTAAGGATGCTGAAATTAGCTTACAATTTCACCCTCAATCATCTCAAGAAGGATTCGTCGTTTGTACTAGGAGAGCTACCTCATGGAGATCCGTTTTTACAATTCGCTCACCCGCAGTGAAGACCTGTTTCAGCCCATCGACGGCCATACCGTCAAGATGTATAGCTGTGGACCGACGGTCTATGACTTTGCGCACATCGGGAACTTTCGATCGTTCCTGGCTGCGGATTTGGTGCGACGATTCCTTGAAGCGGTAGGCTATGAAGTCTGGCACGTGATGAACATCACTGACGTCGG
>CAYWNG010000929.1:0-2207 GCA_964458685.1 uncultured Pirellulaceae bacterium | reverse complement strand
TGACTCAGGTGTTCGACTTGCTATCGCGTCATCCCGAAGCAGTCGCAGTCGCTTTTGGCAGGACGCGCCTCAAGCCGATGCGAAGCTTTCCCTACATCATTGGGTACATCTATTTTGAAGGCGTCGTCCACGTTACTGGAGTCCAGTATGGTGGATTAGGCTGGGATGAATTCGAGCGTCGACAGTTTTAAGCATGGCAACTACGCCTTCGATGCATCGATGATGGACTGGTACAGATCCTTGGCCGTTTCGCGTTGACGATCTTCGCCTGCATTAAGCTCAATCCAAGTCTGAAGTCGACTGGCATAGCGAACTCCATCTTCGTCTTGCTCGTTGGCAAAGAACGCTGCATCGTCTTGCGTTTCAATAAGTACGATATCCGCGAAGTTGGGGACGCTCTCAGGCGTCAACGAAAGCAGTTCGCTTAGCTTCAGTGGTCCTTTTGAACGGTTGTGTGCGTAGACGCCTGTCGAGAAAGGAACGACGTTATCTTTTGCTCCATGGACAATGGCAATCGGCCTTGATTTCTGCGAATTGACAAGTTTTTCGTAATCGAACACATCCGGTTCGGATTGAATGATCAATCCGCCAACAATGGGGAATGTGCCGTCGATCTCTTCAGGAAAGTGCATGTGGAGTGTGTAGGTCAAAAAGCAGCCTTGAGAATGGCCCCCCACGAACACACGCCTGAACGAAAGGTCCTTCTTCAGTTCGATTTCGGTTGTGTAGAATCTTATCTCGTGACCCATGTACTTCACCTTGTGGTGTCTGAGTTATGAACAAGTTAGTGTCCATCCGAAATCACTCGAAGCCAAGACTTGCCAGCATCGCAAACCAATCATCTTGCGAACCGTGGTTCAACGTCTGATATGCAGTTGAGGAAAACAGTACCCTAAGCAATTCGTCGAATCGAACAAAGCTCGGTCCACCCATCGGGGCATCTGCTGTAATCTGACCAAGTTGAACTTGGCCACCGCTCCTTTCAATCAAGATTTCCCAAAGATCAATTCGTCCAACTACAAACCAGCGGGCACTTCCCCCATCAAAATGATCTGCAATCCACTGTTGTGAGGTCAACTCAGTAACTGAATAAAAAACAGCTTCACCACAAATAGCACCATTTGTGATCGCAAGAAATTCGTGATAGTCTGTACTCTCGATAGGCAAGTTAATCGGCGTGCAACCAGGCGGAAGACACCCAAGAAACGGGCTGATCGAACTAACCTTGTGAATTGCAGATCGCATCAAGTCGATTCGGGTTCGTAGGATCGTGTTCATGATTCGTACGGTGACCTCCAGGTAATTCGGACTGGTGTTAGGGAGGCTGCGTTGGAAAGTTGGATGAATCTGCAGATGGCACTACTCTGCGGGCAAAGCGAGCCACCCAATCACCCCACCACAAGGATGATAACCCATCATGATCAAAAGTGAGTACTTTGGCGATTTGGGGAGTGCCAGACTTCGTCAGGAGGGCTGGTATCAAGGTCGACGTGTCGATATTACCCATTTGACACAGGAACTTATTCGGCACAGTTCACACCATGATCCGTTGTCGAGACCTAGGCGACTGAGTACGGGAGCAATGCTGACAGGCGTTCGGCCTCGCTTGCCTGCAGCCCACTGGCGCGCTGACCAATCCAGCAGTTCTAAATAGACCTCGATCGACTTCGCCAAAAATCCCTTGTCGCTGCAGCGCGTTCCGCGCTGGCTCGGGCAAGGGCCGGTCGGATCGAACGGCTCGTCAATAGTGCTGCGATGTCTCTATGTCTCGCATCGTTGCTCATGATTTACCTCCGTTCTGAAAGAGGCAGAACAGTGAGAAAAAAGGAATTCAGAGTGAAGCAGACAATTCATAACCCAGAGTCGTTAACCCGGCGATTTTCATAACCCAGAGACTCTGAGAGTATTTGTCTCTGGCAGGCCCCAGAGAGAGGCTGTTTTGGCGAGAGTTGCGGCCGAAACCTGAGTCTCTTGAGAGTGGGCACAACCTTGAAGATTGCATTGAAATACGAAAAAAGCCGGTGTCTTGCGTTGCTGCAAGACACCGGGTTCGTTGGGGGGACAGGACGGGCTGGAAGCGCTGGAAGCCCGTCGTACAAGTCGTCGAATCTCCGTGTTAGAAAGACCCGATGCAAGTTGAGTTGATAGCTGCCACTATTGCGAGAGTAATCGTTCCCAGTTCTTTGAGAAATACTCGGATTCATAGC
>CAYWNG010000928.1:0-2208 GCA_964458685.1 uncultured Pirellulaceae bacterium | reverse complement strand
AGTTCATTGCTCGATACCGTTGCCGACGAAGACTTGATAGTACCCAACGCACCTGTCACGCCAGCAGAGGCAAAGTTGGTAGCTGTTGCCAAATTTGCCATGAAAAAAGCAATCAGCTCCAGACCTCATTCAGTATCCGAGTTAGTCCCGCTACTTGTCGACTAACTGTAACTTTTTCTCTCGATCGCATCGTCCACTCGCCTAGTTTGCGTGTAACCCTACAGATAGAGACCTGTTTCTTTCGGTCTCGCTCGATACCCGGTTGTTAATCAAATCGACGGCTAGTTCGTAGAAACCGGTGATTTCGGGCTTCACATTGCCTCTGTTGGGAGATTGCTATGCCGAAGGTCCGCGCTGTAGACGAGATGAATGAAACCGAGCTGCGAGCTGAGCTCGTTTCGCTGCTGGCGGATGGCGTCATACGCTACATGCAAAGCGAACAGTTCGCGATCGACCACGCAGATCGCGATTTCGATACAGATTTCGAGACAGCTTGCCTTGAGGTTCCTGCCAAACCAGTGCTCTCTGTGACCAGTCGAGTTAACGATCGATAGGTCTTTTTCAAAAAGGAGAGCTTTCAATGGCAATCAACGTCGCCAAAGAGGTCGCAACGCTCCGGCACATGACCGTGTCGGAGCTTCGCGATCGGTACCACGAAGTGTTCAGCGAGGACACCAACGCACGCAACAAACAGTGGCTAATCAAACGGATCGCTTGGAAACTACAAGCCAACGCGGAAGGAGACATCTCCGAACGCGCTCGGCGATTGGCTCACCAGATCGCGATAGAGACAGACATAAGAACGTCGCTGCCACGAGTGAACAGACCGGCCACTACGGAAACGCTGGAAACGGCAACGACTACGATTTCGCCGCCCGCCGACAATCGGATTCCATTGCCAGGGGCCAACTTGGTCAAGAACTACAAGGGTCGCAGTATCCAAGTCATGGTGCGACCAAATTCATTTGAGTTCGAGGGGACTCAATACAAGACACTCACAGCTATCGCTCGAGTCGTCACAGGGCAAAAGAACATCAACGGATTTCACTTCTTCGGACTACGCAAAGCGGAGGCTGCTCAATGAATAAGGACAAAGAGATACGAAAGCTTAACTGCGCTATCTACACTCGCAAATCGACCGAAGAAGGCCTCGACCAAGACTTCAACACACTCGATGCCCAGCGTGAATCCGCCGAGTCGTACATCAAGAGCCAAGAAGCCGAGGGCTGGGTTTGCCTTCCCGATCATTATGACGATGGTGGTTTTACTGGCGGCAATATGGATCGCCCCGCGTTGAAACGCCTACTCGCCGATATCGAGGCCGGCAAAGTCGACTGTATCGTGGTCTACAAGGTGGATCGTCTCAGCCGATCGCTAATGGACTTCGCCAAGATGCTCGAAGTCTTCGAACGCAAGAGCGTGGCATTCGTCAGCGTCACCCAGCAGTTCAATACCACGAACTCAATGGGACGACTGATGCTCAACGTACTCCTGTCCTTCGCCCAGTTCGAACGCGAGATCATCTCGGAACGAACACGCGACAAGATGGCGGCCGCTCGTCGCAAAGGCAAATGGGGTGGCGGCTTGGCTCCGCTCGGTTACGACAACGATCGCGAGGGTCGCAAGATCGTGGTCAACGAAGACGAAGCCGCACAGGTCCGTGGAACTTTCGAGCTGTATCTCGAGTGCCAGTCGATCATTCAGACGATCAAGGAAATCGATCGACGCGGTTGGAAGAATAAGCTGACCGTGACCAAGAGCGGCAAAGAACGGGGCGGCCGCCACTTCGACAAGAGTTCGCTGTTCAAGCTGCTCACGAACGTCGCCTACCTCGGCAAAGTCCGCTACAAGGATGAGATCCATGAAGGCGAACACGACGCGATCGTACCCATTGAACTTTGGGAGAAGGTTCAAAAGCAACTGAAGCACAACGGTCGAACCGGTGGAATCATGGTTCGAAACAAATTCGGTGCTTTGCTCAAAGGACTAGTTCGTTGCGTTTGCTGCGACTGTGCCATGACTCCAAACCATACGACAAAGGGCGGCAACAAACGCTATCGCTACTACGTTTGCACTTCCGCTCAGAAACGCGGCTGGCATACATGTCCTTCAAAGTCGATTCCGGCCAAACAGATCGAAGACTTCGTCATCGAGCAGATCAAGAAGATCGGCTACGCGCCGGAGCTGATCCAGGACGTAGTCACAAGT
>CAYWNG010000927.1:0-2214 GCA_964458685.1 uncultured Pirellulaceae bacterium | reverse complement strand
CATGGACGACCGATAACCGAGATTTTGAGCTAAAACGAAAAAGTTTTTACTTGACAATCTCGTTTTATCATTCTGCAACCCCCAAAAGACGCAGAAACTATAGAACATCTGGTTTCCGTAGAGACATTCCAATATGAGTTCCGCTGAATCCACATGTAGTTGTTGAAGTACTACGTCGTTTCGCGTAGGTAGACTGCAAGTAAGCGACGTGATCAAAGATTAACGTTTCCTTTAGGGCCGGGTCTGAGGATGCAATTGGGTTTGGAACTGGCTGCTTGTCGATGTTGGGCAAGCATTGGGACGCTTGAGTTTGAGGTTGAGCTGTTTTTTTGATCGTCATCTGTTTACCGCGCTAGTACGCTTTCCTTGGGTTCGTTGGATTTCTTTGGCGTTTCCGCCCACAGGATCTATACCGCGGCTAAGCCCAAACGAAACATGCTTTGCAAAATTCCGAGTTTTTTTGTGCATGGCCCGTATTGAGTTCTCCTTGTAGTTTGCATTTTTTTGAAATCCGTGTTTCGTTTTCGGCTCTTCAGGACATGTAGAGAGTGTACGGGAAGTTAACATCCCGAATTTTCAACTCCTACACTTCAACTCGTGAAGGGCCAATCGTGTCAAATCAAGCAACCGCATCCAACAACACTGTAATGTGCATCCTCAGCTACTTTGGAATTTTCGCACTCATCCCCTATTTCACTCAGCGAGACAACGCGTATCTAAACTGGCATGCTCGACAAGGGTTGCTGATTACAGCGTTCGCGATTGTGGTATCGTTTGGGCTGGGCGTCCTTTCCCTTGTACCAGCAGTGGGTTGGATCGCTAGCTTGGTTAGCATGCTCTTCTCGTTCGCTGTTTTTGGATTGTGCATCTACTGCATGATTCAGGCTTGCGGTGGTAAGAAGTGGGTCGTGCCCGGCCTCGCTGGATTTTTGGGAAGCTAGAAACGCCGGTAGCGGAATGCGTCGAGCATTTCAGGTCTCGTAGCGGAGTGCGTCAAGCATTTCGAGAATGCAGTTCCCGAAAGCCTTGACGGCTTCCGCTACCAAATAATCAACAAGCCCTCAAGCACTTCGAGAATCTTAGGGTTGCCCTGAAGTTGTCGCACGATTGTCCCAATCGTAGCTGCCACAATTGAGACAATTGTGCGACTCTCGAATGTGTCACAGGAGGTCGTCGGTAAGTCCACGTTCCTTCATGCGTTTGCGAAGACGGCTCAATTTAACTCGAAGCACGTCGGCATCGAGCGAAAGGAGCTTTGCGATTTCAACCGTACTGTAGCCTTCCAGCCGAAGTTCGATCAGACGTCGTTCCGTAGAGTCCATTTTCTCTAGCCACTGCGCGAGCAGTTCGCGCGTGGCAACCTCGCTGGGAGCATCGTCACGATCGGCCTGCAGCGATAGCAAGGTTTCGACAACTTTGTCTTGCGACTCGTCGTGCCCTGACAGTCGTTGTTGACGCTTCAGATGTCGCCAGTGATTGGCGGCTTTGCGTTGTACAATCGTGACCGCCAAGGCGATGAGTTTCTGCGGCGACGAGATATCAAAGCGGGCTCCTCGCAGGCCGATCATCAGACTGCGATGCACCGATTGCACGAGATCGATGGTATCCAAATGCGGACGCAGCGCAGGGCCAAGCCGATTGCGTGCAACGATGCGAAGCTCGGGTTCATACTGTTGAATGAGTCGCTGCATGGCGGTTTCATCGCCGCTGCGAGCCGCTTCTAACAACAGATCAAAATCGGATGTTTCAGCCATAGTGCGGCTATTATACTAGTCACACGTTTGACTTTAAAATCGGGGGTGCCTAGGCCATTGACGTAGCCTAGGCATCCTGCCTGGGGTGCATTTCGGCCACTTCAACTCATTCCAGTTCATTCCAGTTCATTCCAACTCATTCCAGTTACCTCCCAGGCAGGATGCCTAGGCTACTTTGAATAGGTCCTTCACGATGGACACGCATCGACATGACACTGAGCGACAGTTAAGGAACGCTCGCAACAAGGTTGAGCAACTTGTGGAGAACGGCCAAGTTGATGCGGCCACATTGGTGCTCAACGAGAATCCGACTCTAGCGAATGACCAAGAGTCTGCTATCGAGATCATCTATGCTGAGTTTCTTGCGTTGGAAGCTTGCGGCCGCTTGCCAGAGCTAGACAGTTGGCTTGCGCAATTCCCAGTGCATCGACTCAGGCTAGAACGCTTGCTGAAGCTGCAT
>CAYWNG010000926.1:0-2225 GCA_964458685.1 uncultured Pirellulaceae bacterium | reverse complement strand
TGCGTTGGGAATTAGCTGACGAAGCAACTTCGCTCGCTCGTCTTGCTGTTCATCGCTGGAATCGTTGAGTGCCTTAGTCAGAAGTCGCGCGCGTCGTCGCTCGGACGAAAGTTGTTCGTCGCGAGGATCGTAGAGTTCGCCTCGCAGCATCTTTTCTTTTTCGCTACTCATCGACTCGTCTGTTCATTCTAGATCTGACACTCAAAAAGGTAGGGTGCGGTTGAGGAACGAAACCCACCAAGTCTGCTTGGGCATTAAATTCAGTCACCGCATCCTTGTCTTGCACATTCATAGCCCGAGTGATAACACTGCTTGCGGCCTACCGATGACGGCTGACACTACCGAGCATTGTATACATCCGAATCTCCAGCGCAACACGGCTTCGCTTGTCACGGCAAGCCGTCACGGCAAGTGTTGCTCAGTTCAAGGAGCTGCGATGGACCGCCTGCCAAAGCTTGTCACACTTGACTGAAAGGCCTTGGCAATGCTGTAAGAAGCGAATCCGCCGCGGAACCGTTACAGAACAGGTCTTCGGTCCTCAAGGCACCTTGGAGTCGTCACAATCGCTACAAGCGTCAAAAATCGTAGCAAATTGAGAAAACTAGCCATTCGGATGCCTCACAGCGGCTCTACAGTCGTGGATTGTCCTAGGGTTAAGCGGATCGTCGTTTATTTCACTAGGTGTCATCAGGACCATGAACAATCGCTGCCCCAATTCGATTGCTGTGTTTGCCCTGCTGGTGTGCACAATCGCACAAGCTCAGCAGCCGCCCGCAACATCACAGCGCCCCAAACCGCAAGCACAAGGTGTGCTGGCTCCGTGGAAAGTCTGTAAAGTGGCCTTCGCGGAAAGCGGACTGGTTCAAGAGATCTTCGTCGCTCCTGGAGCGATGGTGCAAGCTGGTCAAAAGCTGGCCAGCCTGGATACAGACCAACAACAGCTTTTAGTGAAGATGGCAACAATTCAGTCGGAAGCGACTGGCAAACTCGATAGTGCGCGAGCTGAAGTTGAGCTGAATCGCCGCAAATTGGCTGCCGTCGAAGAAGGACGCAAGAACAACTTTACGACTCAGACTGAGCTCGAGCGAATTCAAGTCGAACTGAAGATTGCTGAAGGCAAACTGGCTAGCGAACTGGATCAATGTCAAGTTGAACAACTGAACCTCAAAAAGCTTCAGACACAACTGCATCAACGCACTGCCTATGCTCCATTTTCGGGCACCGTGGTGCGGATGTTCAAAGAGGTCGGTGAGTTCATCGCTCCTACCTCGCCTGAAGTGATGGAGATCGTGGATACATCGAAGCTCCGAGCCACGTTCTTCTTGTCAGCAGATGAAGTGCGCAGCTTGAACGTGGCTGGCAACAAGGCTGCGGTCGAGATTGACCACAACGTTTTGCCTGCTGATCTGGAATATGTAGCACCCGTCGCGGACGGTGAAAGCGGTCTGATTGAAGTGCGACTTTTAATCGCCAATCCGAAACGGCTCGTCATTAGTTCAAGCTGTAAGCTTGTGACCAGTGCCCCCGTTGATTCGAACAAACTTTAAGCCGACGCCCCTCAAGACTGCGAGAATGCTGTGCCCACTTCGATGGTTCCGACAAGCTCTGGCTCAACAAGCCAAGCATTGAGCGGCGCGCCTTTGCCAAGCTCGCTTGGCGATGGTCTCGTTGTTAGCCCAACTGCTTTGACCGCGGATAAGTCCCTAAGTCAAGTTATCGAGCGAATTGATGACTTGATTGCCGATACTCAGTTGGACTCTAACTACTCATCTTCAACTAACTCAACAGACTCAGCTAACGCAGCTAACTCATGCGCGGTCGATTCGAAACCCGCTCCATCTGCGACTGCTGAATCTGTATCGGCACCCTGTCGGTTGATCGATTGGAACAGTTTCGCACCCGACGGTACAGTTGCATCGCTGCATCAAGTCCTTTTGCATCTTGGACAGGTTGCTGGTGTTCAGTTGTGGGGTGGCGTTAGCGACAACGGCAGTTGGATCTATGCTTCGTCACAGCCGCAAAGCCATCGCGAAGAGCAATTGTCTCCGGCGCTGCGAGCGGCCATCATTGAAGCCTCCAGTGTCACCAGCGCGTGCCTCTTTGCATTCGAAGATCAACAGTCGTCGATGTTGTTGCAGTCGGTTCGCAATGAACGATACGCAGAAATCGTCCTGTCGTTTGGCATTCCATGCAAGACAGTTGAATTTGGGTTGCTGTTTGTCGTC
>CAYWNG010000925.1:0-2228 GCA_964458685.1 uncultured Pirellulaceae bacterium | reverse complement strand
ATCTGACGGTTTGCTCGATTTGGCGGTCAGCTTCAGCATCTCGTCACTGTTTGGATCGATCGCCAACGTTAGCAAGTTAATCTTCTTGGGTAGGTCCAAGAAGGGAAGCATCATTGGCGGGACTCCCTGTTGCTTAGCCATATCCACGGCCTCAAGGAAGAACGCGCGATCCTGCTCCATGTCGATAGCGACCTTAAATGGTACCTTACCCATTTCGCCCATGGCAGCCTTGAGTGTTGCGGTTAGCAGAGCTGAGCGCTGAGTGAGTAGATAGTCCTTCGAACCAATCTCGATCTTCTTTTCTTCCAGTAGCAAATGCATATTTCCTACGTTTGGCTCGGCGTAATAATCCTTGCCGTTGAGCTGCACAGTCTCCGCGTTTTCTAATTGATCATCACTGATCATCGCTTGACGATCTGCGTTATTGTCAAACTCGCCAACAATAAGCAGTTCTATCGGAAGTTCGCCACCTGGCTGGAACTCAGTTAGCGCGGCAATCGACTCAGGAACGCTAATCGCACCAAACATACGCCGCGCATTGAGCTTTGATTTGGCATCGGGAGGCATGGGGATTGATTGAACCAACTTACTCTCGGTCAATGCCTTGCCACTAATGTCGAAGGCAATTGCTGGTGGGCGAGCACCCGTTTGTTGCGCGCTAGCTAAAGAAGGTCCGGCTACAAGACTTAGAAGAAAGATAGAAAGGTAGAACAATCGACGCATCGTATTCTCCAGGTTTACAGAAGTACTGCTTCAAGCATATTGGTTAATTGTTGGTTGGATTCGCCAGTATTTCAGATGCAGCGAAGTTCTAGCGGATTCCAATTCGTTGTTGCCAGTATTGTGACCAGTTTTCTAGTCGAAACAACGTCATGTCAAATGGTAAATGCCGCGCTGGCAGGCTAACATCTTAACCCAGTGACGAGATGTGATCTGTCAAAAATTTAAGGATTTCTCGCCGTGATTCGAGTTTTGTTGTGCGCTTTGATTCTTCTGTTCTTTGGATTGAGCACGGTACATGCTCAGAATTCGGGAAAAACGGTTCAAGTTTTCGTTCTGACGGGACAGTCCAATATGGAAGGGCACGGGTTCGTACCTTCTGATCGTACTCGCAATGAGGGCAAGGGAAGTCTCGAATTTTTAGTGAATGAAGCCGCAACATCAGCGCAGTTCAAACACCTAATCGACGACTCGGGTAAGTGGAAGGTGCGAAACGATGTGTGGATCTCGTATCTCGATCGCAAAGGACCGCTGACCGTTGGTTACGGAGTCAAACCCGACAGGATTGGGCCTGAACTTGGATTTGGACGCATCGTAGGGGACGCGATCGAATCGCCTGTGTTGCTGATTAAATGCGCTTGGGGCGGAAAGAGTTTAGCAGTCGACTTTCGCTCGCCGAGTGCAGGAGCGATTCCCTATTCGCTCGGCGAAAAAGCTGACGCCGAAATTGCCAAGGATCCCACAATAGTTGGCAAGTACTATCGTGAAGTTTTGTCGTTAACTCGGACCGCACTGACTAACATTAAGCAGTTGGTTCCTGGCAGCGATGGAACGTATGAACTCGCCGGTTTCGGATGGCATCAAGGCTGGAACGATCGTATCAACGACAAGTTCAACGCTGAGTACGAAAGCAACATGGTTCACTTTATCAAAGATATTCGACGCGAGTTGAAGGCTGAGAAACTTCCGTTTGTGATTGCAGAAACAGGCATGAATGGCCCGAATGAGACTCATCCTCGAGCCTTGTCGTTGATGAAAGCTCAGGCTGCTGTTGCCGAACATCCAGAGTTTCAAGGTAATGTAGCCTTCGTAGGTACGCGTGCGTTTTGGCGAGAAAAAGAGCAATCGCCAAGCGGACAAGGTTATCATTGGAATACGAATGCCGAGACCTATTACTTGATCGGTGAAGCCATGGGAACAGCCATGGTGAAGTTAGTCGAGTAGAGCCGGTGCGCGGGCGTCCCGGCCGCTTCTGCGTCGTACTTGTAGGGTGCGGTTGAGGAACGAAACCCACCGAGTGTGTTACGCGAGCGGTGTATTGTTTAGCAGCGTGGAATCGTCAGGCGGAGATCACTGTAGGTCGAACCCCTCATCCCCAGCCCTTCTCCCCTTCGTTCCTCAGGGGCGAAGGGAGCCAGAGCGTTCAAAGCATCAAAGCGGCTGCGGCAAAGGAGTTGCTTGCAGTTTGGAATCGTTCGACCTTCTAGCATCAACTTGGTACCGTCTTC
>CAYWNG010000924.1:1424-2231 GCA_964458685.1 uncultured Pirellulaceae bacterium | reverse complement strand
CTCTACTGAACGCTTTTGGCTCAAGGGATCTATATCTCAATGGGGAGTTGATTCGTCCACTGCTTGCGACAACAACAAATGCAGACAGAATCGGTGGAATTAACTCTGTATTGACCGAGGAAACAGATCGAGCAATAGTCGCGTCACTGAAAGGAGACTATGCAACAGCAGTTAAACTGAAGAAACGCAGTATGTCAAGCTATATGGCAGTGGTCGCCCCAACACTGCTCGGTCAAGTTGATGAAGCGATCGCGATCGCTCAATCATGCGAGAATTCGGAGAAATGGAATGACATAACAGACGCTTGTTTTTTGGTATTGGTCAATACGCTACTGGATGATAACAAGAGCGAGTTGGCACGGCGTATCTTCCTCAGTAGCGACTATCGGAATGGGGCAAGTGTGACCATTGGGAGTGTTCCGAATCCCATGTTCGGATTCAATCAACAAATAACCTATCCCGGCTGCCCGTTACCAGCAATATTCGTGGCAGGCCGGTTGGCGGAGAAAGAAGTTGCCGAGCAAATGATCCAAAGCAATCAGAGGCAACAATCTGCACGCAGCGAAACGGAGTTCCGCTTGGTCTATTTGGCTGGGTTGTGCTACGACATCAAGTAATAAGACACCCATTCGCGGCGATAATGCTCGCCGAATCATCAGCTCGAAATCGTGAAAACTTCGCTGTAAGTTTCTGTCGAAGTCTAGCTCTATCTATCGTTTGAAACCAATGGCGACTTGCCACACTACAGCAATTTACCCATATTTTGCCGACATGCGCATCGAAGCTAAAAAAGAGAATTCTGATTTC
>CAYWNG010000924.1:0-1414 GCA_964458685.1 uncultured Pirellulaceae bacterium | reverse complement strand
AGGGCGTTTTAGGAGTGTAGAGCCAAGGGTAACAGGCCCCGGCCACAATTCAAAACCAAGAAAAACAAAGGACAGATTCATGCTTTCAATTCGAAACGCAATTTTGGCAATTGTCATGACATGTGGAGTTGTCGCCTTAAGCGGCTCAGCCAGCGCTCACGACTGCCATCCGCCTAAGTACTACTACAAGACGGTCATCGTCTACGAAACCGTGAAGACGCCTGTAGTAAGCTACGTGACTAAGTATGACCATTGCGGTCAGCCTTATCGAGCCAAAGTCGTCTCCTACAAGCTTGTTCAGGTGCCTGTCCAGAAGCAAGTCAAAGTCTACCGCTAAGTTGATCGTTGAAGGGATGTTCGAGTTGCTCTATGATTTAGAGCCTATGACATCTTCAACCATCGATGAATCCGAGTTCCAACCTTTGGTCGCCCGCCTTAAAGCGGGCGACTCTAGCGCCTTACAAGAGTTGATGGAGATCTTGAATTGGCGAATTTCAGCCAAAATAAGAAGTGAGTTTCCGCAGCTTTCCGCCGAGGATATCGTTCAGGATACGTGGCTGAAGGTTTGGGAGAAACGCACTATCCTTGACTACCAGGGAATGGCTGCGTTTCGATCTTGGATTCTGACAATCGCCACAAACAATGCAATTAGTCAAACTCGCAAGAAGCGTGCTGGACAATTGCCCGAAGAGGTTGACGTTGCTGCACAGGAATTCGATGAGGAACATCCATGGATACAGCCGCTTCGAGATTGTGTCGCTCAGTTTCTTAAGTCCGATAACAAGTTCGTGCAAATGGTTGTAGAACAGTGCAAAGGTGCGTCAACGGTCGAGTTGGCTGGGATTTTTGACTTAGCTACAGGGACAGTAGGCTCTCGACTAACGCGTGGTCGGCAGTTGTTGAAGGAATGTGTTGAAAGCAAGTGCCGAGAATCATGAAACTGAAAGCGTTAGAACTTCCCGAAGAATCCAATGACTGGCCAAAGTGGCTTGAGCGAGAACTCGTTGGATCGCATCTTCGTGAGTTTGTACAGCAGTTGGAAGTGATTCAGGGCAATATCCAGTCGCCCGTTGCTGGCAGTTGGTCGCAGCAGTTAAACGAAGATTTTGGTCAACGACTTGCTGATATCTTCGAGTCTGGTCTTTCAGTTCTCGACGAAGATGAGTTCAGAAGACTGATTTCAACTCCTCGGCTGCTGTTGGCACTTCAGCAGCGAGTGATCGTAGATGGGGGGATCTACTGGGATCGAGTCCCCAAATCCAACGAACACATGGGCTTATCAGAAACGCTTGCTACACAAATAAGCAGATCACTGAGTTCGAAGGCTGATTCGCCGAGCCAGCCCTTGGCTTCACCACAAGTCGAATTGCCAACCAAGAAAACGTATCGTCGCTGGTTTTTCGCTGTGGCTGGC
>CAYWNG010000923.1:0-2231 GCA_964458685.1 uncultured Pirellulaceae bacterium | reverse complement strand
AACCATGTGACGACTTTCCGTAAAAACTACCTGTGTCGAGCTACCGAGCGCCTAGCGAACGCACTGCCAAACAATGGCAGGATGCACTACTAAGGCCAAACAGTCAGTCTGGGAAGATTCTGACGACCAGTCAATACTATGAAATGGCCAAGGCCACAGCAACAGGAATCAACGCCCTCGGACGAACGGTTTGGGAGAATATTAGACACCATAACCAGACCGCAGTGCCCGAGTATCGCCGAAACTGCCCAGTAAATCCAATAAATTGCGACTACAAAAAAATACCCCGGCAGTCCGCGAGCAGTGTGGTAGCAGAGATGCTTCGCGGACCGCCGGGCTAAATGATGTTCCCCCGAACGTCTGCAAAAGGTTGCCGAGGAGGTCCTGTTGTTGCAAACATTTTTCTGAGGCAACTAAATCCCGAGTTTAAAATGCCTAGCTCGCACTATGTACACGCTCAATTGCTTCGATAGCGCGCTTTGCCATCAGTTCTGCAAGCAAAGAATCCGCTCCTAACGAACCCGTAATCACCCACTTTTGGTGAGAGTTTGCTAACTGCCGCTGAGCGACTTGTTCGGTCAGCTGATCCATTAACAGTCCGGAGAACAGCAGGTGCGGTTGGATTACAACAATGCTGCATTCCTGATTCGAAATTTCATCCATGGCCTCTTCGACAGTTGGCCGCTGGCCATGAATAAAGGCGACCTGTGCGAAACGCGCAGGTGTGTCTCGCCAGCGCAGACAGCAGAACTCGCGAGTCATCTCGGTCGCTGAAGCGCTGCTACTTCCTCGGCCGATCATCAACCAACTGGCATCCGAACAGAACTTGTTGCTACAGCCTTGAAGGCATTCTTGTCCGCAAACAGCTTGGCGAAATCGAGTCGCAGCCAGTTCAAGAACTTCGGGCGAGCACTCCAGAGCGTCGGTCTGGCCGATGGGCACAAGTCCGGCAGCCTGCGCCGCTTGTTGGACTGCGTCAGGGATATCCGATTGAGCGTGTCCGGCTGTAAAGAGGATGGCCGGCACAGTGATCAAGTCTTGGACGCCTTGCTTCGCCAAGCTTTGAATCCCCTGCTCTATCGTAGGCTCGGCTAGCTCTAGGAACGCAAGCTCGCACACAACTGGCAGAAGCAGTTGTCGGACCTGTTGAAACAGTTGAACAAATTCAGCCTGCCCAGCCTTGTTTCGCGTCCCGTGTCCAACCAGCAATACGCCGATTTTGCGGGATGATTCGTTGGAGCCTAGTTGTGGTGGAATAACGGACATAAGACCCCGTGCCGAAAAGTGCGACCAATTGACGTATCTGGCGGGTAGCGGTACATTTGCACCCGCTTTTTATAGCGGTTTGCATAGCGTGTTTGGACTCCAAACGGCAAACCGGTTCGGCTGGTGTACCTCAACAAAAGCCGCAACCACTTATGGAAGATTAGTTGCCGCAAAGATCGCCTTATGGCGGCATCGGCGCAACAGTCTCTCCCTCAACAATCTACCCAGTCGAGCTTACTTTGAGTTCGGCTGCAAGAAGGCTTTTCAGAGGCGGATAGACGCAAATGACGACAAATAAGATGATTTACTACTTCGGCAAGACCAAGACTGATGGTACCGGAGTCAGCAAGCAAATTCTTGGAGGAAAGGGAGCGAATCTCGCTGATATGACCTCCATCGGGCTTCCAGTACCTCCTGGATTCACCATCACCACCGAATGCTGCGATGCATATTACAAGTCTGGCAAGAAACTGCCTCCTGGTTTGATGGACGACGTCAAAGCCAATATCGCCATCCTGGAAAAGGAACTGGGCAAGAAGTTCGGTGACGACACCTTCCCATTGCTCGTTTCAGTTCGTTCCGGCGCCGCCGTTTCGATGCCTGGAATGATGAACACTATTCTAAACCTGGGTCTGAACGACGTTTCAACCGAAGGTTTGGCCAAGGCGACCAATAACCCACGTTTTGCTTACGACGCTTATCGTCGTTTGATCAACATGTTCGGCGACGTGGTGATGGACATCGATCACCACCACTTCGAAGAAGTGTTCGACGCTGTTAAGAAGAAGTACGGTGTCAAAGAAGATACCGATGTACCAACCGAAGGTCTGAAAGAACTTTGCGAAGGTTACAAGGCTCTTTACAAGAAAGACACTGGCGAAGACTTTCCACAAGATCCGCTGAAGCAATTGGAAAAGTCGATCGAAGCGGTCTTCAAGAGCTGGATGACCAACAAGGCTGTGAAG
>CAYWNG010000922.1:0-2232 GCA_964458685.1 uncultured Pirellulaceae bacterium | reverse complement strand
ACTCGTCCCGAAATTGCTGCGCAATTTCGTACGACACTTGAACAACTTAGAAACTAACCTAAGGTTGTTCCAATCTATGCTCAATCGACTCGGAATGTTATTGGTGGTGATTTCTGTTGTGGGTTGTAGTCCATCCTGGCCGCCTCAAGAGATGTATCCGCCGGAGGGCGTTCCTAAAAACGTCAAGTCGATTGATCCGTGGATTGCTTCGTTATTGAACGCCAATGTGTCGAAGGCAACTGGCATCGTTAACGAGCGGCTGAAAACAGGTGACCCTCAACTTGCGCCGATCGTCAATTTGATGTTGGAGTTCACGCCGTGCCAGGTTGCTTTCTCATCGCAACGAGGACATGTGCGTTGCGTGCGGCAATACCTGGAGGCATCGTCCAATCAGACTCAGTACGACGCCTACTATCTTGTTCAGCCATTAGATGCGGAGAAGCTGCAGGCTCGCGTCGCTTTTTTCGATGAGGGGCTTCGACCGACTATGTCCGAGTTCTTGTCTCGCTTTGCAGGTTCGGGCGAAGAGATGACCGGGGCGGCGGGCCAGTTTTCCTACGACTCGTGGCCAACGGCGGAAGAGTTTGGCTACGCCGACAAGAGTTCGTTGGGAGCCTGGAAAGACGCAACGCTGTTCTATCACTCGATCAACGGCGACGCAGTGTTCATCAAATCCAGCGGTGCAACGGCCTGGCGTGTCTTGGAAACTGACGAAACGATCCCGATCGCTACAACCTTTGCCGAGTTCATCAAGTTGTACGCTGACATTCGAGCAGAGCACGTTACTTTTGACTCGTGGGCCTATCGCAACTTCATCGCTGGCAGAAGTAAGGAGTAAGCGATAAGAAGTAAATCTTCCCTATGGGGCACGCCCAGGTCGACTCAATGTCGCACGGTTGGCACATCGCTGAGTCTTCGAAGGTCGTGCTTTCGTGGGCTTCAAATGAATCGAAAGAAGTGTTAAGCCGGGCCACCAGAACAATAGTTAGTAGGCTCAAAGCTGGCGGACCATTGTTGCTGGAAACGATCGATCACAAAAATTCTCGATCGCTCGATCGAAGGCTATCCTTCACCATCACAAGCTGTTATTCTCGCAAAGAAGCGATGAGCGCATTGTCGATGTAGAAGTTGCAAAATGGATTAACGTTACACTACTCACGGGAGATGCTTCATGATTGAAGTCGCCGTCTATGACTCGAAGCCCTACGATCGTGACTACTTGACGCGGGCTGCTCAATTGCAGGATATTCGATGGTGTTTCCACGAATTTCGACTGAGCGTGGAGACCGCTTCGGCTGCTAGGGGCTCTCAAGCCGTGTGTATCTTTGTCAATGACATTGCGGACCGTGGCTGCCTGAAAACACTAGCGGACTTGAATGTGAAGCTTGTCGCCTTGCGCTGCGCGGGTCACAACAACGTCGATCTTGGTGCGGCTCATGAACTTGGGCTAGCTGTGGTGCGCGTACCCGCCTATTCGCCTCATGCTGTAGCCGAGCACGCAGTCGGGCTTTTGCTCACTCTTAATCGCAAAATTCATCGCGCCTACAATCGCGTGCGCGAGTTGAATTTTTCGTTGAATGGGCTGGTTGGATTTGACATCCAGGGGAAAACGGTGGGAGTCATTGGCACTGGTAGGATTGGCCGCATCGCCGCGCAGATATTACGCGGTTTCGACGCCAACGTCATGGTCTATGATCCTTTCCCCTCGCTCGACTGGGCCACAAAACACGGAATTCAATACACGGACTTGGACAACTTGCTTGCGACCAGCGACATTCTCTCACTCCACTTGCCGCTCCTCCCAGATACGTTTCATCTCCTCAACGCTGAGACGCTTGCAAAAACGAAGCGAGGTGTATTCATTGTCAACACCAGTCGAGGCAAACTGATCGACACTACGGCGCTAATCGCAGCGTTGAAGTCTGGCCATATCGGCGGCGTTGCGCTAGATGTTTATGAGGAAGAGGAAGGGATCTTCTTCCAGGATCTCTCGGGCCAAGTGCTGCTGGACGACGAGCTATCGCATCTATTGGTTTTTCCCAATGTTCTGATCACGGCGCACCAGGCATTCATGACGCATGAGGCGCTCAGCGAAATCGCCCGCGTAACGACGATGAATATTCTTGCTCACCAAACATGCCAGCCGTTTTTGGCAGGGACTGAACTATAGACTCATGCTATTTGCCGATCTAGTCTTATCTGTCGCACCGGTCCTCTTGCTCATTCTTTTGA
>CAYWNG010000921.1:0-2233 GCA_964458685.1 uncultured Pirellulaceae bacterium | reverse complement strand
GTAGCGATCAAAGTAATAGGTCACGGTTCCAGCAAGATCACTGGGGGTCGGCCCCGTGACAAGTGGTGCGCGCATGCCGTCCAACTGCGTTTCTGAAAGCAGTGTGGAGACGCGAGGGAATCGAGACATGACCCAGTCTGGCGTGACGTCGAATCGCAAGACTTCCGCTAAAGAGACGACTGGAACTTGGTCTAAAGTCCGATTTTGTGGATTGAACGGATCGGCGTTGATCGGCGTACCGCCCAGCGGCGCGTTCCCATAACTGCCCGCAGTGCCTAGACCATTCAATCCACCGTAGCTCAGGCTGTTCGGGTCGTTCGAAGCTGAAGTAACTCCAAGTCCCTGCGAAGCGGATGTGAGTGCAGATTGCCCCTGCTTGCCGACTTCAGTCTCGTACCACAAGTACGGTCCACCAGCGGCAGCAGCAAGTAGGAAAAGTCCAGTGACTGGACTGCGCAGGAGCGTTTCGGAGATGGCCATAATGCCCTCGACACGGTTAGAAAATGGGAGTTGAGTCAGCCTTGCGGATCGAGAAATGGGTGGTCGCTGATTGCAGAAAGTTGGAGCGGTCTGCGATCAGGTTCGAAGCGGCATTCTGCAGCTCCGTATAAAACTCGATGTTCCCGATTTGTTGGGACTCTAACAAGGCTTATCGATTCCATCGACGACGCTTGCAAGGAGCGTGAATGAAACTGGCTGAGCTGTCGGATTGCGTCTATTCCTCATTCCTCGGATTACCAGAAGAAGTCCGTTCATCCCCAAATTCGAACTTCTGGCTACAATCAGTCGGGTACAAATGCCCATGCCATATCGCTAACAGCTACTCCTAACTCCTAACCACAAATGACGCCCATGCCATTTATCCGAAGCTCGAACATTCCAACGTGCGTGCTTGCGCTATTGCTCATGGCGGGTACTCAGGCGCAGAGCCAAGCCGTCGATCTGCCTCAACTGAAAGTCAGTGAGAACCAACGTTACTTAGTCACCGAAGACGGCAAGCCTTTCTTCTGGTTGGGAGACACTGCTTGGGAGCTGTTCCATCGGACAACTCGCGAAGAAGCTATTCATTATTTGGATGTTCGATCGAAGCAAGGCTTTAATGTCGTTCAGGCTGTCGCGCTGGCCGAAGAAGATGGACTGAATGTCCCTAATTCCTACGGGCACCTCCCCTTAACCGAATTGGATCCCACAAAGCCTACGCTAGTTGACGGGCCCGAGAATGACTATTGGGACCACGTTGATTTTGTCGTAGCTGAAGCGAATCGTCGAGGAATCTACGTGGGACTCTTGCCGACTTGGGGCGACAAGTGGAATAAGAAATGGGGTGTTGGCCCCGAGGTTTTTAACGCTCAGAACGCGGAAGCCTACGGAAAATGGCTAGGCGAACGTTATCGCGATGCTGGTGTCATTTGGATACTTGGCGGCGATCGCCCCGTTGAAAATGACAACCACAAAGAGATCATTCGCGCGATGGCTCGCGGCCTAAGGTCTACTGATGGCGGCAAACACTTGATGACATTTCATCCCACCGGTGGTCAGAGTTCCAGCGGACCATTTCACAAAGAGGAGTGGCTGGATTTCAACATGCGTCAGAACGGCCATGTTGCCGAGTTCACTGGGCGATACGACAAAACGCATTCAGACTATGAGTTACGCCCGATCAAGCCGGTGATTGATGGTGAACCAATCTACGAGGATCATCCAATCTCTTTTGATGCCAAGAAGCTTGGTCATTCCGTTGCCACCGATGTTCGTCGACCTTTGTATTGGAATCTGTTCGAAGGTGCATTTGGACACACCTACGGCAACCATGCGATTTGGCAGTTTTGGAATGCTGACCGCGAGCCCAAAAATAATCCGCTCCTGCCGTGGAAAGAGTCCCTGCTACAACCTGGAGCGATACAGATGCAACACGGTCGAGCGCTCCTTGAATCGCGGCCGTTTTTGACTCGCATTCCCGATTCGTCATTCATCGTCGCGGATAGAGTTTCGACGAACATTCCAGGAGCTGGCCGATATCAGTTTGTTGGGACTCGCGACGAAGAGGGAACCTACCTCATGGTCTATGTTCCTGTGGGGCGAAAATTCAGCTTGCAGTTGGACGTGCTGAAGGCTGAAAAAATCCAAGCTTGGTGGTTCAATCCGCGTACGGGTCGAGCCGATTCGGCAGGTACATTTGTCAACGAAGGCAAGCGTGAGTTTCTTTCGCCCGATCCAGGCGAATCGATCGATT
>CAYWNG010000920.1:0-2239 GCA_964458685.1 uncultured Pirellulaceae bacterium | reverse complement strand
AAGTGGTGGAGTCGCGTTACTTGCTTTTGGGGCCGAAAAACACGGGCGAGACTCAGGCGCGACCACCGTCTGGCGATCTGGCGACGGTGGCTACGTTGTCTACCGTCTGGCGACTTTAGCTACCTGTATTTCCAACATCTTTCCCGATTTTCGGACCTGGGCGTGTAATGCCTTACAATTTACTGTGTGTTCTCTTGTAGACACCTCATCGGGCGTTTGAAAAAACTCAGGACGACTTCTCAGGGTAACTCCTCAGGGCTAACCAACTCGTGAATCCAGCCATCAGCGAAACTCGAAATAGCCTGCTCATGCGATTGCATGACCGGCGCGATATCGCCGCGTGGGATCAGTTCGTGACGATCTACGGACCACTGATTTTTCGGCTGGCCAGATCAAGAGGCTTTCAGGACAGCGACGCTCATGACATTGTCCAGGAGGTGATGATTGCCGTCTCCAATGCCATTCATCGCTGGGAACCCGACCCAGCCAAAGGCCGCTTTCGAGATTGGCTATTTCGTATCGCTCGCAACTTAATGATCAACTTCCTTACGCGACGCAAGCATCAGCCCCTAAGCAATGGCCAGTCCTTTTCAGAGCTATTGGAGCTGCATCCAGCGGCCGTTGAGTTCGACGCAGAAGTGTCGCGCGAGTTCGACTTGGAGTTCCGCCGCGAGCTGTTCTGGTTAGCCGCCGACACAGTACGCAGCCAAGTTCGACAAAACACATGGGACGCCTTTCGATTGACGGCCATCGAGGAACTCTCCGTCGCGAGTGCCGCTAGGCAACTGGGCATGAAAGATGGAGCGGTGCTGGTGGCTCGATGTCGAGTCCTCGCTCGCCTGCGCGCAGTCGTTGCCGAGCTTGAAGCGGCTGAGAATTGTGAATCCAACCCAAGCACTGCCGAGTGAATCCATGATGATCGACAACAACCATCTGAGCGATAGCCAACTGCGAGCGTTGCTGTTCGAGCCGGAAGAAAGTCTGGATTCGACCGATATCTCGCTGCATATCGAAACCTGTCAAACGTGCCAAATGCGACTGACTGAACTGGCCGATGAGACTTCGATTGAAACCGAAGCCTGCCAAATGCTCAGCGGCTACAGCGAAGCTTCGCGCCATGTTGAATCGCAACCTTCGAGGTCGGCTTCGACCGGAAGCGGGACGGAATTGAGCTTTGATCGCGCAGTGCTAGAACCGCCAACGCACCCCGAGATGCTGGGGCGCATTGGAAGATACGAAGTCGAACGCTGCATCGGATCAGGTGGCATGGGAGTGGTCTTCAAAGCGATTGATACCGAGCTGAATCGCCCAGTCGCAGTGAAGGTACTCGCACCGCACTTGGCTAGAAACGGAGCGGCTCGTCAACGATTTAGCCGCGAATCGCGCGCTGCAGCGGCTGTTGTACACGAGCATGTTGTGGCGATTCACAATGTGGACTCGAGCGTCGAACATCCCTACTTGGTCATGCAATATGTGGCTGGCGAGTCGTTGCAGGCTCGAGTCGATCGCGAAGGACCGCTCGGTGTAGAACAGATTTTGCGCATCGGCATTCAGGCCGCCTTGGGGCTAGCCGCCGCACATCAGCAAGGCATTGTTCATCGCGATATCAAGCCTGCGAACATTCTGCTTGAAGATGGCGTCGAGCGATTGTTGATCACTGATTTTGGTTTAGCCCGCACCGTCGACGACGCCAGCTTGACGCATACCGGAGTTGTCGCTGGGACGCCGAATTACATGTCACCGGAGCAAGCGAGAGGGGACGAAACGGATCACCGGACTGATCTGTTCAGTTTGGGTTCCGTGTTGTACTTCGTTGCTACGGGGCATCCACCGTTTCGTGCTGAACGAGCGATGGGAGTGCTGCATCGGATCTGCCACGAACGCCATCGACCGCTATGGCAAGTCAATCCCGCGGTGCTCGATGAGCTATCGATGGCCATCGACCGATTGCTCGAAAAGCGTCCCTCGCGGCGCTACGCCAATGCAACTGCGGTAGCTGAATCGCTAACACGTATTTTGCAGCAGTTGCAAAGTCGCAAGCCCAGCTTGTCGACTCGCCTTCGCTCCTGGGGACGCCGCCATCAAGGAATCGCTACGTTTGCAGCGCTATTGATGTTTGCCGTGTTCGGTGGATTGATGTGGTCCAAGTTTTCGAACAACGGTCAGCTAGAAACGCCAAGTTCAACCCAAGCTACTAAATCACCCAGTCGTGCTAATGAAAATTCAGTGTATGCATCAT
>CAYWNG010000919.1:0-2253 GCA_964458685.1 uncultured Pirellulaceae bacterium | reverse complement strand
GACCATTTGAGCCGCTACAACATCATCAACAATTACTTCAAACCGGGACCTGGAACGCCGAAAGCCCCCATCGCCTACCGTGTTCTCAAGCCCGAATCGGAACGCAGCAAGACGGTCGTTGATCACTTTGGCAAAGCTTATGTCGCTGGCAATTTCGTAGAAGGATACCCCGAAGTTTCCCAGGATAACTGGGCTGGTGGTGTCCAACCCGATTCCAAGGCTCCGGTCGCATCGGTCCTGCCAGAGATTCGCGTCAATGAACCTTTCGAACATGCTCCGATTCAAATTACCGACGCGCAGACAGCGTACAAGATGGTGCTTGAAAACTCAGGGGCTACCTTGCCGAAACGCGATAGTGTCGATGTGCGCGTGATTGAAATGGTGCGAACCGGTAAAGTTGCCGATGCTCAGGCGGCTCCAAGTTCTCTCGAAGCTGCCGCAAAAGTGAAGTATCAGCAACAGTACATCGACGAAATAGCCCACGCGGTCAAGTTAGGCTACATCACTGACCCGATCGAAGTTGGGGGCTATCCCGAATATCAAGGCCAGCCCTACCCCGATTCCGACAGCGACGGACTTTCCGACGCGTGGGAGCAGCTACACAAGCTAGATCCCAAGGATTCCAACGACGCAACGATCGACAGCGATCAAGACGGTTACATGAACATCGAAGAGTTCATCAACGGAACCGATCCGCGTGCCAAGGATGGCAAGTGATTGACGAAGCTTCATAATCCGAAGCGTTACGGCTTGTTGCTTTAATCCGCTTTAGTCCCGACCCGAAGCGTTAGATTCGAAGTTGCGCTTTTGGGACTTAAGGCCGAAGGCCTGACACAACCTCCGCCGGTGTCGAAGGCACCGGAATATTGAGAATTCGTAGGTTTTAGGCCCGAAGGGTCGACACACTACACATTGATGTATCGCCACCTTCGGGGCTTTATTCTCCAGCGGCCTCAAAACCGGGGCTTGTCAGCCCCGGCAGAGGATATGTCGGCACTTCGTGCCTAAAAGCGCAACTTTAAAAAGCTTTAGCGAGGGACAGCTTGGATTCGCCGGAAAACGCATGAAGGAAATCAGTCCCTCGCTAACGCTTCGGGTTGCGAAAAGCTCAAAAACGCAGCACCACAACGCGTTCGCTACCTAACACTGACTCAACGTCCTCCGCGAAACGCTCGCATTGGAATGTGCTTCTGAGACGAGCCTTTCAACTCCCCAATTCTCCACATTCGTGTTTTTTTCTTCGAACAGGGACCAAAGTTGTCCGCGAACCTGCGATTTAACTGACATCGAAAGATCAGTCATCCAAAACTGATCTCACTCCAGTGCAAAACTCATTCAATCGCGAGCAGATCAAATGGCTAAGTACTATGTTCAAAGCGGAAACTTCAAGACAACCATTAGCGCGGGTGATGCTGAAAAGGCCGCTTTGTGGGTCATTCACCGAGTCATGGTGCAAGTTCTACCATTTCATTCCGGCGAACCTGCCGACGCAAGCGTGCGACCAGGACTTCAGCAAGGTGATCATCTGATGGTGTTGGGAGAATCGGTGTGGGTTAGCGAAGTCGGCTTTGAAAGCGAAGATCAGGTCGAGCTAGATACGTTTGAGCTTCAAATCCACTGGCATCAACTGACCGTTGCTTTGGCTCGACTTGAAAAGATGGTTCTACCAAGCGAGTCCAGCAAGAAGGTTGACTTGAGCAAGTCGGTCCAATCCAGCCACTATGACGAAGCTCTTTGTGAACTTGTTAGCTAAGTTCTGGGTAGCTGTGGTTTTGGCAAATTGGTCTATAATTTGGCAACTCGATGCGACGGCAACAACGGCTTGCCAATTCGCCAAGTTTAGCTGCGGCACGACAACGACGGACAAAACTGTGAAGCAAGACAATGTTGGATTTATCGGCGGAGGCCAAATGGCAACCGCTCTACTTACTGGTGCAGTGCGTTCTGGAGTGCTTCACCCCGCGAACTTAGTCGTTGTGGAGAGTTCCGAAGGTCGACGGAAGCAGCTCAAGCAGATGCTTCCCGAGATTAACGCCACAGCCGAATTTACCGACGCTCGCGCATGCTCACAGATAATCATCGCTCTCAAGCCCCATATTGTGCGCCAAGTCGGCAAATCGCTGGGAGACGCGCTGGCTGGTGATCGATTGTGGGTCTCGGTGGCTGCCGGCGTTTCGCTTGAAGAGCTGTCTGGGTTGCTCTCTACGCAGAGAATTGTTCGCGTCATGCCCAACACCCCCGCACAAGTCGGTG
>CAYWNG010000918.1:0-2254 GCA_964458685.1 uncultured Pirellulaceae bacterium | reverse complement strand
ATTGTCAGTTGTGTGCCCTCCACCGGTGGCTGTTTTTCAGTTTGCTCGCGGCTAGCGAGCAGAGGCACACAACTATGTTCGCTCTTGTTTCTACTGTAGGCACGCTTTGCGCTGAGTTTCCCAGAGGTGTGATGTTGTTTCGCACCGAGGGCGAAGCGTATGAGTTTGCGGCTAGCTTGCTAGTTTTGTATGACAAGCATGTCAGCCAAATCGGATCGGATTGGGAGTGGCAATCAGGGCCATCGGAGGACGATCGCGACCAGTATCGCACTGCGGCCTGCCTGGTTAGCGATTGGCAAGACTCGCTGCACCCTACCGAGTACTTTCATGTGATGCACGTCCTAGACCTACCGCAGGCTGTGCACGAGCTGTTCCTTGATCGTGACCATGAATCGTTCGTTCGCTCGATCGAGCAGATGAACCAGATGTATCGCCTGCAGGTGTCGACAATCCCAACGCTGACCTTCGTCGATAACAAGTCAGACGGCAGCCAGCATGTTGTTAGCGCGGCCAAGCGACTCGAGGGATTCAAGAAGACATTGCTGGGTGAGATTGAGGAAATCGATCCGATCATCAAGAACGCTCAGTGGCTTGAAATGTGCGATGCTGAAGAGTTGGCCAACGATGTAATGCTGCAAAAGCATCATCGCCTGATGGCAATCGATACGCTGTCAAACGTGGCTGACCTCCTGGCCGACTTCATCGTCTACTGCGTCAGCGAGATGCGCAAATTCGGTCTGCCGCCGGCTGCCATCATGGCCATCGTCATGGAGTCGAACAAGAGCAAGCTGCAGCCAGATGGCTCGGCCAAGTACGACGACAACGGCAAGTTTCTCAAGGGGCCTAACTACTTCCCGCCTGAGCCCAAGTTGAAAGAGCTGATCACCGAGCTGCTGGAGGGACAGGATCCGCTGGGCTAATCATGAGCACTCAATTCAATCAGTCAGGCAGCAAGTACTTGCGTGAGATGCGACACCTGGTCGATGGCCGAGCCGACGTCTACGCAGTACTTATCGCCTTCAACGTTAGCTGCCCAGCCAGGCAGCACGCAATTAAGAAACTGCTTTGCAGTGGGATCCGCGGCAAGGGCGATTGCCTGCAGGATCTGCGTGAAGCTCGCGATGCAATCGATCGAGCAATTCAGATCGAACAGCAAAACGAAGTTGTTCAACTCATTGAAGAAACGACAGGCAGCAAGGGACCAATAAAGTGAACTTTGAAGTCAAAATTATCGAAGACAGTATCAGCCCGGCAGGTAAGCGGCTGACAACAATTACAGCAACTTACCCTCGCTTTATTCATAGCGAAATCATGACGCATCGCGACCGGGCTCGGAACGCAGCCAGCAGTCGAGCCATACCGTGGCCAAAGATGCGAGAAGCAATCGTTACTGAACCAGTGGTGCCAATCCGCTGGGGAATGGAACAGTCAGGCATGCAGACTGGCAACGAAATACCAGAACGCATGCGACCGTTTGCTGAGAGCATTTGGCGAGAAGCAATGATGGATGCCGTGTATCATGCCAATCGCTTGGCCAGTATTGGTGCTTACTTCGTTGAAGAATGCCAGCTTGATGCTCTGCCAGGTGACGAGCAAATCAAGATCCACAAGTCTTTGCCCAATCGCATCGTCGAACCGTGGATGTGGATCACCGTCGTGATGACGGCCACCGAGTGGAAAAACTTCTTCCGCCTGCGCTGTCATCCAGACGCTGAAGTGCACTTTCAGAAAATCGCTTGCATGATCCGCGATGCGATGGCAGAGTCAAAGCCAGTTGAGCGAACATGGCACCTTCCATTTATCCAAGAGGATGAGCGAGGGCATGAGGATATTCGAGAGCTGGCTAAAATTTCCACAGCTAGGTGCGCTCGTGTCAGCTATTTGACGCACGAAGGTATTCGTAGTCAGGAAAAGGATTTGGAGCTGTTCGATCGACTCAGTCAAGGCAGCGGTTTTGGCCATTGGTCGCCCCACGAGCACCCTGCGCACGCAAGCTGGGATCCGTGGTATCGGTCAGGTCCATTTGTTGGTTGGTGCCAGTGGCGTAAAGATTTTGGCCATGGGAAAGAGAACGAGCCAGGCTGAGCGATGACCAAAGCAGACATAGTACAAATCGATTGGTCGACCAGGGACACGGCAGATGGGCTCGATGCTATCTGCCGCCATTACTATCCGTTGTCGCAGAATCTGGCCAAGCGGTTCTGTGCCAGGCACACTGGCAATGTCGACCATGATCACATCCGCTCGTCTGCTG
>CAYWNG010000917.1:0-2255 GCA_964458685.1 uncultured Pirellulaceae bacterium | reverse complement strand
ATTCATTGAAACCGAAGCAGTCGTTGAATGAAGTGCTTCAAAAGCTGGTATCGCAGCGAGGAAACGGTTTCGGCATCAATGGCTATCGCGACAACAGCATCTTTTCGATGCTGGATCAGAGTTCATTAGCTTTTCACCCTCGCCCTAAAATTGTCAAAAGCAAGGACGCGGCTGATAACGAAGTCACTTATTGGACCTACGAATTCTCGCGAGCGTTTTCGGCCACTAAGCCAGGGCAATTCCAGTTCATCCCAGTCACACTTAAGGGGACATTCGGAAAGACAATTAACCGCGGACGCCTCCTTGGCGAAGATGTCTTTGCGAAATCAAATGCGGTCGAAGTTCAAGTACTGGATGCTCCACTGGATGGTCGACCGGATTCGTATATCGGAGCTATCGGATCGTTCACGGTAGTGTCGGAGCTATCGCCTACGACAGCTCGTGTAGGCGATCCACTAACGCTAGCGATCACGCTCATAGGCAAAGGGCTCTTAAGCGATGCACAGCCTCCTAAGCTCGATTCGGTCACAGAGATCAACGCGGGCTTCAAAGTCTACGAAGGCACTTCCGAAACCGACGATCGCGGGAAGCGGTTTACGTACAGCCTTCGACCGCTCAGCAGCTCGGTGAAGCAGTTGCCCGAAATCCCGGTGACGTACTTTGACGTTCAGCAAGAAAAGTATGTTACGCTAAAGACTTCGCCGATCGATATCACCGTTGCCGAAGCCGAACGCTTAGATGCGGCTAGCGTGGTATCTAGTGCGCCGAGTGCCTCGGCTGATTCGACTTTAACGCAGATTGCTGGTGGGATGGTCGGCAACTACACCGACTTGGCCAGCTTGAGTGATGATCGTTACTCGCCGTCGTTCTTCGTTGTCGTTTGGATTGCGATGTTTGGATTGGCGTTATTTGCACATGCGTGGATTGGCTTAGCCAAAAAACGCAATGCGAATCCGCAAGCGAATCGACAGCGAACGGCGCTAACCCGAGCTCGGGGTCTGCTGGCAGAAGCCGAGAAACTGCGAACGGACAGTTCGGCGGCTCAGAATTCAGTTCAAACCATCGATCTATTGCGGCGTGCGCTCGTGGGACTTGTCGCGGACTATGCCGATGTTTCCGCAGAAGGACTTTCCATTGGTGATGTTGATGAAAAGCTTGTTCAATTCGGAGCGACGGAAGAGCTAAGGTCGCAAGTCCGCAGCTTCTTGGATGCATGCGACGCAGCTCGATTCAGTTCGGGAAGCAAAGATACGACGTCCATGTCTAATCAAGCTGAATCGCTTGTTTCTCGAGTCGGGCAGGTGTTGGCCAATAAAGTTCCGAAGGCTTTATTGCTGCTTGTTGGATGTGTGCTGATCAGCGGTTGCACCGTGGATGTGAGCGAGCAGGTTTCTAAGGCCTTCTTGGAAACGACTCAGCAATTCGAATCGGCACAGACCGAAAAGGAATTCTTCAAAGTCGCCCTTCGCTACCAACAGATCCTCGATGGTGGATATGTCTGCGGACCAATTTTGTTCAATCAAGGAAATGCTTGGCTAAAGGCCGGAGAAACAGGCCGAGCGATCGCCTGTTACCGCAAGGCGTTAAGGTATCGCCCTCGGGATCCGCTTGTCCACGCAAATTTGGCTCACGCGCAATCGATGATTACGAATCTACCAAAAGCAAAGGGAAAAACTGCATTTGAGTACATTTACTTTTGGCGAGACTGGTTGAGTCTTCGAGAAAAGCTGACCATCGAAACTGTCTTGATTGGCTTGACATTGTTGTTCAGCATTCTGGGCTGGCGAGGTAGTAAATTCCGTGCACTCACCGCTGTCTTGGTCATTGGATCACTGCTGTTTGGAGTAACGTGTTTGTTAGACTACCGCGATCAATACGCGACGCAACATGGTGTGGTCGTTAGTCAATCCGTTGTTGCTAGGAAGGGCAATGGCGACGGATTTGACTCAGCGTTTTCAGGTGAACTTCCCGAGGGTAGCGAGTTTGTCTTGGTGGATCGCAAGCGAGATTGGTTGCAAATAGAAGTTGAAGGCCTGGGGCGTGGATGGCTGCGTGAAGAGAGTGTGCAGCTTTATTAGGACCTGCTTTTCTGGACTAGCCGCCACGCGTTAGAGACTGTCCGGCTTAGAGTCTCAATGAAAGCACTGAAGCTAGCCGCAAGCCGTTAGGCTCCGGTTCCCATGACTTCAAACTAGCCGCAGAGACCCTTAACTGGATCTGGGCCATTCCACTTGGGCAGTTAAGAAAACCGGACG
>CAYWNG010000916.1:0-2256 GCA_964458685.1 uncultured Pirellulaceae bacterium | reverse complement strand
CGGAGCATATCGCTGGCGGCTCTCGCAGTAGCTGCGACTCTGCTGTTTGGATTTTTGGGATGGCGTTGGATCGATAAAGCAAACAATTCATCCGTTGGACCTGGAAGTAAAATCGCCACGGGCAATGCCTTGGATAGCGACAACAATGCAAACGCCTCGCCTACCGAATTGGCTAAGGCTGCGACTGGCGATGGAAATGGGTCGCTCAAGAGCAAAGGGCCTTCGAAGAGCAATGCTTCGCCACGCCATGTGCCTGAAGTAATTGATTCGTTGCCTTTCGAACTGGATTCCAAACTCTCACAACAAGTCGGCGCGGACCTTTCAAAACAACTGCGAAAAGCAGTTGAGAAGCTTAGCCAGCAGCAGATCGTCGCTCAAATTGATCAGCAACTGGAGTCGATGTGGAAAGACATGGACGTTTCGATCGCGGGACAATTGACTCCCGCGGAACTGGCTCAACAAATGTCACAAGCTTTGACTGGCTATCAAGTTCCAGAAGGAGAACTAGCTCAGATCGTTGATGACAAAAAACAAGCCCTCAAGAAAGCGGAATTGATCCGAGCTGCAACCAGCTCGATGGCGTTTCAACGTTTGTGGAGCGAACGCTTGATTCAGTATTGGACTGGTCGAGCTCAGGGAGAAACCGAAAGGGCTTTAGTCGATTCGCTCGCACAGCGAATGCGAGAAGAGAAGCGGTGGAACGTTGTCGTTGCTGAACTGCTCGGTGGCGATCTGGGTTCTGAAGAATCGGCCTCGAGTCAGTTCCTAAGCTTGTTAGCCGGCGGCGAGAATCATCGATTGGTGGAGTGTATCGGTCGCGGGTTCATGAACCAACAAGTTGCCTGCATGCGCTGCCATCGTTTGCCCGATGCAGACAATACTCCTGAAAACCAACAAGCCACCTACTGGTCGTTGGTTGCGACGCTTAAAGGCGTTGAAGGCCATGGAGCAGGAAAGCAAGTTGATGACCGCCAAGAGACTCTGTTCGCGTCAACAAAACAACCAGAACCCGGCGTTTACTTCGAACTCCCCAGCGGTGCGTTGAAGCAGGCCTTTGCGACACTACCTGATGGTACATCTTGGAAGTCCGTAGATGGCGCAACAATACCGCGACAAGCCCTGGCAAAATGGATCAAGGATTCGCATCAGTTTGATCAAGCAACGGTCAACACAGTTTGGCAATTGGTATTCGGTCGTCCGTTGATGCCACAGAATATTGGCGTTGATGCCGTGGCCTTGGAACATCGTCAACAGATGCTCGAATTCTTGGCTGAGCAATTCGACTTGGCAGACCACGACTTAAGTCAACTTGTTGGCTGGGTAGTCAGCAGCAGGGCCTTTGCTGTTCGACCTAGCAATATGACTCGCGACCAGTGGCAACAATTGGAACCAGAGAAATTGGATCAATGGCAATTGTCAGACTGGACATTTGCCACTGGAGCCAAGACTTCTCAGCCGACTAACTCACGAGTTCGATTGCAAGACAACTTGAAGTATGTTGTACAATGGCGAGCCACCAGCAAGCCTCAGCCTGTGCTGTCGCAACCATCGCCGGACTTGCAAAAGGTCTCGCCGGAGCGATTGGCTAAGAAACTGAAGAATCAGCGACCTACCTTCAGTTCCAGCTTCGCTATTCACGGGCTACGACACACGATGGCTGAGGAGGCGTTCGTCGACCGCTTGCTTCGATCCGAGAAGTTGACTTGGCAAGAGCGAGTCCAACATGTGGTCGGACTGACCGGAGCCAACGGTGCCTCTGACGATACTCAGTTCTCCGCCAAAGAGCTTCTTCAGTATCACTCCGGAGATTCGAAAGCAGCCCTTCTTGATCTGCTCTGGGCCGCGCAGAATTCGCAGTTGTAGACTAGTCGATCGATACCAACGAGCGCTTAGCCACTTGGAAAGACGGAGTGATCGATGCAAAGCCAGGTCTGGTTTCACTTGATTGACTTTTCCTGCGAAAAGTCAGCGCGGTGTTGACAAAATGGAACTCGGATTGCGGTTTGCCACCTAACTCGCTAGCCACTTGCGTTTCAAACGAGTAAAATTAGACGGATTAGCAAGTGTAGGGAAAGGAGGGCTATTGTGGATTTGAAGCTTCAACCAAGTCAAAAGCAGATCGAAGATCTTCGACTTTTGTGCGCTTCCGATAAACTAACAATGGTTGCCAACCGTATTTGTGAGGTGCCCGAGACAGTACTCTCACCTGCCGATGCCAAGGAGCAGTTGGACAAACTTGCCAGTGTTTTAGAACCA
>CAYWNG010000915.1:0-2258 GCA_964458685.1 uncultured Pirellulaceae bacterium | reverse complement strand
CTGGCGGTGGCAGCTACGGGCAGCGCCGGATAGATGCGACTGCCACCTGGCGGTGGCAGCTACGGGTGACGACGGATGGACGATTGTCGACCTGATTCGATTGAAGCAGCGACTGCCACCTGGCGGTGGCAGCTACTGGCAGCGCCGGATAGATGCAACTGCCACCTGGCGGTGGCAGCTACGATTGCTGGGCCTTCTACTCAATCTCAAACCGCAAATCGACGCTGAAGATTCGGGTTAGATCCGCTGGGTTAGATCCAAAGACCTCGTATGCGAGCGGCTTGAAGTAGGCGAGAGGGCTGGATTTCGAATTCTTTGTAGAAAAACTTCCGTAGCCTCGGTCAAACCAGTATCTCGAACTTCCCTCGTTGCTCGCAGTCAGCTCAACTAACTTGCCCAGTGTTCGGCTAGATAGTTCGGTAAGCTGCTTGGCATTGTCAAACGCCTCATCGTAGGCCCGCTTGGTCGCTTGCTTAGCTTGTTCATCACTCACTTCACCAACGTACAAGAAGACAAAGTCTGCGGATTCGAACTCCGGTTGCTTCTTCAATCGGCTGGAAACATCATGTGGAAGGATCGCAAGTTCGTCTTCGTCCAAGTTCTTGAGAGCCACATCGAAGCATAGATGAACAACCGCAGTGTATTCATCCAGTTCAGTTGGAGAAATCGCAGGCGTCACTTGCGACCACATGTCGAAGCTCTTGGGCAAATCTCTCCACTCAGCAATCATAGCAGGCGATACCTTAACGGCCCCATCCGAAACTCCGATTGCTTTTTTGATAGACTCGATCGCAGATTTTCGAGCTACCTTCAACTTGGCGATTGCTTCCTTGGGTTCTGGATCGACAACTTCGATTGAAGTAAATCCACGTAGCGTCTTAGCAGTCACCGTGACTGTCTGGTAACTTCCTACGCTCAATCCCTCACGACCATACCAGCCGGGATTGACGCTGGTTTGAGCATTGGAATGATTGATCAACAATGCTACTAAGAGCATCGCAGCGGAAAGATTTTTCATCATGGATAGTCCTCTTCGACTGTTTTTATTTGACCTCGCGTTGGTGAAGAGCTACTGGTGATTATAGACGACCGGTAGCGGCAGAGCTGGATTTTATGGGTAAGGAATGGTCACTTTGCGCCAATCGCCGAATGCAACCGCTACATCCCGCGTGTAGAAATCTGCTTATAAAGAGGTTTGATAATGCCAAGTTGGCTGATGCAGAATTGGTTAATTCGTGGGAGGGTTGCAGGGTGAGTCTTGCGAAGCTTGCGGAGAGAGAAATCAATTCGTTTCCCGCAGATATCGCAGAACTCGATTACCTACGCTCGCGCGATGTGGGTTGTACGGCTTGAGAATCTGCAGAGTCACCTAGCGCTTGGTGCTGCACTGCCTTTGGCACTTCTTATTGCCGCGCGCTCATTGGCACCGCTTGAATCACTTGAACAGGCTTGCTGGATCGCGTCGATTAACTGAGACTGAGTAATTACATCGCGCAGTATTATCGGCTGCGCATTGTTTTCAGGTGGGTAGATAGCTAGGAGCGGAATGGAGTTACTCTCCAACTCCTGTACCTTTTTGCGAATGGCTTTTGAGTTGCTTGAGCTGGCGGAGTTGTCCGACCAATCGGCTAGTAGCGTGACAACACCATTTTGCCGAACAAGCTTTGCAACTTCAGGGCGATCAATGGCAAAACGCATGTTGGTTTGGCAAGTCGGGCACCACCGCGCCGTGAACTCAATTAATACCACCTTGCCGCTCTTGCGATAATTCTCTAGAGCGACTTCGCTGTAGGGCTCCCAGGGCAGATGATGCTTGACAGGACCGAAGTACCTGAAGCTAACCAAGCCGAAGATGACACAACCTGAAATGACCGTTGCCCAAATGCGAATCTTAAGATGACTTTCTGCGTAAACGGGCACTCGGCCTAGGACCCAACAACCGAACCAGACTCCGACTAATAGAACTAACATGGCTATGTGATACTGCGATTCGATTACATTCAAGAACCAGATCATCGAAAGCAGCATGGGAAACGCCAAGAACTGTTTCAGTGTTTCCATCCACGCCCCAGGCTTGGGTAACCAGCGGACGCACGATGGCCAGACGCACATCGCGAGGTAGGGCATGCCAAGTCCAAGGCCAACACAGAGAAAGATTGTCAGGCTACCAAGCACGGAGAGCCTCAGCGTCTCGCCAAAAACAGCGCCGAGTAACGGGCCGGAACATGGCGTAGCCAAAATGGTCGTCAGTATCCCTT
>CAYWNG010000914.1:0-2275 GCA_964458685.1 uncultured Pirellulaceae bacterium | reverse complement strand
GCTGCCAAGGCCGTATCTTCGCCAAAACAGACTCCGCACCTTCTCTCATTCTTCACACCCGCAGGGATGTTGAATTTAGCGAGAAACTAACCTATAACACATCCTTTCACTACCCATAAAACTGAGCTCAAAACGGTTTTGATATGGCCCAACGCTCGAAGCTACCTAGTGGTTCATGGCTCGTAGCTGAAGATTTGCTCGAGAAAGGGGATGTTGACTTTCTGTCCGAGTTACGACGTATTCATGATGCCGACCAGTTGGGCTCATTTGCCCCAACTTGGTTCAATGATCGCCGAGCTGCTTCGAGAAGGTTATTGTTGCAATACCTGGAGCAGCCATTCAACTGCTTTCGACACGAATCGCTTGTAAAGCGATTATTCAAGTTAGCAGATGCAGGTGGCGACGACGAAATGATGGCACGTTTTTTGGTTGGATTCGATCGATCGCTTCGACGCGTCAAACGGAAGAGATTTCGTTACGATTGGAATACACGGCAAACTTGGTCTGAAGAAACGCTTCGTGTTCCATTCATGACGCAGATTCCGAAAAGCGAAAAGTATGTCCGGTTCGACGAGAATTCGAAGCTAATTGTACCGCGGTACATTCGTCCTGATCGAATTGTTCGCTTGCAACTATTTACTACGGCAACTCGACGATATCTGCGACGAAGAGCTTGGCGATACTTTCGCAAAATCGGCAAGATCGATCCCGTCCGCTACATCAAGGCTGTGTCCGTCGCTTTGCAACTTTACAAGGATAGCGATTGTGCAAGCGGCTTGGAATTGATCGACAATTGGGGATTGGTTCACGTACTATTCCATGACAGCCAGGTTCTCACATCGAAATCGCACCATTGGAACTTGAGTGACGGAAGGTCACTAAGTGAGCTTAAGGCTGCCCCGGCTTTTCTGGATGCCTGGAAAGCACACGGCGGTGAGTCCCTGCTTGAACTTGTCGGAAATTCCCAATGTAGACCGATTCGACAGTGGGTCATTGGCTTGCTGCGTGAGCATCATTCTGGCGCAATATCGGGTGTTGCGATAAACACAGTACTGAAGTGGCTCAACAGCGATGACTCTGAGTTGAGTTTGTTAGCGGTTGATATGCTTGAACGATCCTCAGAACGGGCTCTATTGAAGACCAGCGATTGGATAGAGCTTACCTCGAGATGCAATGAGAGTTCACTGGCTCGCGTTTGCGGACTTGTAAGACAGAGAGTTCAGCCGGGTGATGTTTCACTTGCGGAAATCATGCGACTTGCATGTTTACGTCCCTCGCCGCTTGCAAAACTGGCAATAGACTGGCTAAAGGAAAAGCCAGTCAGTGCATCTGAATGCCAGCTTTTAGTTCGAGCAAGCTTTGCGGAATGCGATCCATTGCGCCCAGAGCTTGTCAGGCTAGTCATGGAGAAAATTGATGCGGTCGACAAGTCTTCATTAGATTGTCGACTTGAGTTCCTTGATTCGCGTTTTGAAGATGTGCGAGCTGTCGGTTGGGAATGGATAATGAAATCCAGTGTCTTACGCAATAGCCCAACGTTGTGGCAGCGGCTCTTGGAATCTCCCTATGATGATGTGCGATTAAAGCTTGTTGATGTACTTGAACGTTTCAAGTTGGGCTTAGATATTGAAGACACTGTCCTACTTGAAAACCCAGCCGCGATTTGTAAGAATGCAAATCGCCCAGAGTTACTGGTTCGCGATCGCCTTGATCCTGCCAGTGTTCGCATGCTCTGGGCAACTGTATTGGTCAACATTCATCGCGGAGGGAAGCAAAAGCCCGGTGTTATTCGAAGTATCGTGGCAATGCTTGAATCAAATCCTAATGAGCTTGAGCAATTACTACCGCTCCTGCGGACCGCATTGCGTTCTGTGCGAGTTGGAGAATGGCGGACTGCCCTAGCTGGATTGGTCCGATTGATTGAACGAAGGCCCGAGTTGACTTCACGCGTTCAGGTACTGATGCCAGAGATAGTTTTACACTAGAAACAAGGGAGGGGTTTGGGTTCGAACGAGACTGTTATGCTGTGGTGTTCCGCCACGGTTGAGTTTGCTTTGACATGCTTTCCCAAGGCCGTTGTTCGTTTGCCCGACCGTGCTAGTCGTCGCGGGCTGGAGCAACGAGTTTCCCCCGACGACTAGCACGGTCGGGCTTGAGTGAACGCCCTTGGTCGACGCTTCGAAGTCGGTGTCCCGAACCCCTCCTTGTTTTATTAAGCTCTACCTGATTGGTTCTGTCCCGAGCGAATTATGCCGTCGCAATTACGTTTGCCAGA
>CAYWNG010000913.1:0-2279 GCA_964458685.1 uncultured Pirellulaceae bacterium | reverse complement strand
TGGGATTGGCACCAGTGTAGCTCAACTGCCCGCACTAATAAGCTTTGCAATGCCAGGACTTCCAATCTGAATAGGCAACCTATAAACGCCGGCTCATCCACTCCTGCAGTTTAGAAATGCACTCATCAGGCTTGTCGCGCACCTCATAAACCCAGAATCGCATCACGTCATAGCCTAGCTCAAACAGCCGTTGATTCCGCATCAGATCTCGCCGACAGAGTTCGCCTGTCCACGCCCGGTGATAACGTTCACCATCAATTTCAACTACAAGACGCCGATCATCATGTATCAACAAAAAGTCCACAAGGTACTTTTCAACTGGATACTGCGGAATCAGGCAAACACCTGAACTAAATGCCAATCGATAGAACTCCCGCTCCCAATCAGAAACCAACTCTGGCTTCGCCACAGTCGGGTAGTCAGCTCCTAGCGTTGTGAAAACATCGCGATCGGCTAACAACCTCTCCTCCTGGAGTGAGGCCGCATACTTGGCGAATCGAGACAAATATCCTACCTCACTGGCCCCGCACTCAGCAAGATCACCCACTACGATCAGTTGCGCTCGAGCCCGCGTTACAGCAACATTAAACAAGTTGCTGTTTGAACTTAGAAATCCAAGAGCCCCCGATGGAGTCCCCTTTGCTACTACCGGTGAGAACAACATTACATCTCGCTCATCTCCTTGAAACTGGTGGACAGTCTGGACCATAAATGATCGCCTGTCAAGTTCAACTGACAGCTCCCGGTCCTCTCGAGACAACTCTAAAATGAGGTTTCTTTGAGGATTGAAAGGAGTCACCACCCCAATACTCCCTGAATAACCCTTGTCCAGGACTAACGATCGCAGCTCCTGAACCACTGCTTTCGCCTCTAACTCATTTACTGCGCTGCCGGTAGGCGGCCGTCTCACTGCACCGCGTACATCCACCCACCGGACTCCGGGTTCCTGTCGATTGGGTGACTTCAGATCATCGTATCTTGTTGCGACTCGCAGAGATTCGTCATAGAACTCTTTATTTGAAAATGAAATGATGTCCGAATGCGACCGATGGTGATCTACAAGGCTAACAACATCTCCTCCACGTATCAGTGATTTTGCCAGACCAAAGAGCGATTGATAAGAAAATATCCAGTCCGGGTAGTCATCAAGAAGACCATACTTTTCTAAAAGAGCCTGATCTTTCCCCTTAGGAATTGCGCTAATATGCTTGAGCTGCTTTTCATCGCCAATTACAACAACGGCTCTGGCTCTAAAAAGCAATGGTAATGCCGAAGCGATATCACACTGACTGGCTTCGTCAAACACCACAACATCAAACAATGCTGGCTCAAGAGGAATTCGACCACGAGCAGACAGCGAAGTGACGGCCCAGCAAGGCAAGAGATGAGACACATCGCGAAGCAACTCCTTGTACTTCCTCCGCACTTCTGCAGAGAGCTTTTCCTCACCTGCTTCCAAGACCATCTGCAGAACCATCGAGTACTTACTCAAGTTCCTACGCTCTGACGCAGAAATACTTGATGGCTTTATCCGAAGCCAAAGCTTCCACATCATTTCTGATTGACGGGCTATCTGGGATTGAATGTCACTTTCTAGTCTTGCGATTTCTTCGAGCGAGCGTACGCGGCTCAGGCCATTGAGAGCGGTCAGATACTTGGCACTCAGTTTCAAATCTCCAAGTCGATTCCCAATCTCTTCGACCACCTGGTAGATTCGCGCTACGTGCAGTGCCCCAACCTCGACGCGAGGAAGGATGACGGCAATCTCACGGAATGATGCCTCATGCGTGCGGATTGATGTGTCGAGTGATTGGAGGCGAGCGCCTTTGATGAGTGGCCAAATGAGGCGCTCGATCGGCTTTGCCTGTCCTTTATCTGCACGGGCGCAGGCACCTTTTAGCTCAGAGACACAAGACTCCAGCCTAGCGATGTCTAGTTTGATAGATTTAGCGAACAACTCCGCACCTAGCCTTTGGCGAGCGTCCTCCGCCTCGCGCTCGCACTGATCTACCTGGTTTCGAGTCTCAACTAACCTTCGAGACTCTTCAATTAGACCCTGGAGTTCAGACACCATGCGCTCATGAGTTTCAAGTGCCTGTTCGAAATCCGCTTGCTCTGTCGGTGTGGAGCTCGCAGACAACAGCCCCATTACAAGCTCAGCGAGGCGCGATTGGTAGTTATTTGAGCCGACACGCAGGAGCATCGGCCTTGAACCAAGTGCATTGACTCGCGTTTCAACTACATCAACAGCTTTGTTGTTCTTACTGGCAAAAAGGATC
>CAYWNG010000912.1:0-2287 GCA_964458685.1 uncultured Pirellulaceae bacterium | reverse complement strand
GGTCATAAAAAGCCGCAAACTGTTTCGCTTCAAGCGAATTACTTGCCCATCTACAACGAAAGAAAGTCGCCAACGGAGTGTCGAGACACCCTCTCAGCCTCTAGAACCACAGAATCAGCATTGCGATTACCAGCGTTCCCAGCACGCTAACCGCCAATCGCAATTTGCGATTCAACCGCAGATAAAACACGAGAGCGAAGCCGCTAAGCGAAACCAGCGTTGCGACAATCGCCGAGATATCGATCACCAGTGACCAAACCGGCCCAGTGTGTCGGCCCTTATGAAAGTCGTTCATGACTGAGATCAGGTCGTTACTGCTGACCGTTAGTTCGTACTTCCCGTCAGCTCGATTGATTCGAGCCGTCGCAGCATAGCCTGGCCCCTGGAAGGTGAGTTCACAATCGTTTTCGAAGGCCAGGAAGTCAGAGACATGTCCACGAAGTCGATGTTCGTGGCGGAGATGCTCAGCAACTCTAAGCTTATCGATCTGGTGACCAAAGTCCATTTCGTCCCAGCCCTCGGGATTGGGAACGTTCAGCTTCAACCAAGTCGCGTCTAACTGTCCTTCGATCCGATCGGTGTGCTCGGCGAAAAACCAATCGGGATGATTGAGCGTGAACCCTGTCACGCTGAAGAACAGGATCGCAGCTAACGACAACATCGATAGATAGATGTGCAGCCAGCGAAACAACTTCGCTGCAAATCGATGAAAGCGCTTCGACCCTGCCGCGGGCCTTTGCTGATTGTCTGTCATCCGACTGAGACCTTTCGACTACGGCTTTTTGGTGTAGCGGAACGAAGCCTCTTTGATCTCGACATTGCCCTTGAGCTTCTCGTCGAAGTCTTTTTTACCCAGCGAAAAAGGATGCTTCATCAACTGGTAGGTTCCATGTTCGCGAGCCGCTTCGATGTAGAGCGTGTATTCACCATCGGCAATTGCTTTGCCATGATCATCCGTGCCGTCCCAGGCCACTTTGTAGACTCCGGGGTTGCGTGTTGGCTTCGAAACCGTCCCGATCAGTTTACTGGAATCGACCAACAAACGAACTTGATCGCTGGCATGCCAGCGTCGCAAATCGCGGTGCCAACGAGGTCCTGGATTGTTTTCCATAAGAAACAGGCTGAGCGTCTTAACAGGAAAGCCGTCTTTGTCTTCAACCCAAGCTGCCACATAGGGCCGACGGTAGCGACCTCCTTCGGTGGACTTGGCGATCTCAAACTCGAGTTGAAATTCATGCGGTGTCGCGGCAGCTTTAGTTGTTGAAGCAGTCTTGTCATCAGTCGATGGAGTCTTTTCTTGTGTGCCTTCTGGTTTTGTCCCCTCCTGCGGCCCGCTTGGCCAGTTCTCTGAATAAACAATCGCGCCGGAGAGCGTGAATATCATGCATTTCGCGCTGGGAAGCGAATCGACAAGTCGAATCGCTTGGGGCGTTGGAAGTACGCAGCAAATCGTTGCCAGAATATCCGCAGTCTCGGCATTTTCGGCGATCACCGATGCGGATAGGATGTCGTTGCAGGGAAGTCCTGTCGATGGACTGAAGATGTGCGAGTAGCTTTTATCGGCGACCTTCAAGCTTCGCTCGCTGGTGCCACTGGTCGCGATGGCGGAATCGCTAAGCGTCACTTGTGAAATCAGCTTGCCGCCAATCGCGTCGTGGGATGGATGTGGAATGCTAACGACTTGATACATCTGGCCAACCACGCGGATATCGCCGCCGATATTGATAGTTGCCCCACGAAGTTGCTCGGCGGTGTAGCGCGATCGCATTTTGTCGGCAGCCGCATCCAGGATTGTGCCCTTTGCAATTGCATTCAGCGTTAGTGCTTCAGCGGAAAGTCGCGTTAGAGTATGAGAGGCCATGTCGACCGACCAATGCTTGGCCTTGAGTCGCTTAACAATCTGAGCCAATTCATCATCGGCGGGAACCTTGCCTTCTCTTGCCGCTAGTTTCCAGCGCGATGTCAGCGTCTCAACGGCTGGATTAAATGCGCCATCTGAAGTTGCTTGCCAAGCTTCACATCGCTTTAGTAACACGAGCAGCTCGGGCGAGACAGTCATCGATTCGCCGACGGCCAGCTTGTTGAATTTCGCAAGCTGACTGGTTGCATCATAGGTACTGAAGATACCGCTCAGTCGGTCGATCTCGGCTAAGGCAAGCTGCTCGCACTGGCGAGCTGTCTCAAGAGAATCGCAATCCACACGCAGCTCAAGCGATGTACCGAGCACGTTCTCGTGGTCAAAATCGAATTGGTCCGACTTGGCTGTGCAAATGAATTGGCAGGTAAT
>CAYWNG010000911.1:0-2297 GCA_964458685.1 uncultured Pirellulaceae bacterium | reverse complement strand
GCAAGAGTCACGGATCAGTTGAGGGACTCACATATGATTGAGTCTGATCTGTCTCATGAATACGGAATGCAACCGGAAGCCAAAGTCGACCAATCTTCAGTACTAAGCACGTGGCACTAACTAGTGACTGTTCATGGCATCGGTGCGCTCGACGATGCACGCTGGCCTATTGAGCTCAGGTGATTGCAACCAATCAGCGTGAATGACTGACCAAAAGTCTCGAGCAAATCCGTTACGAACATAGGTAGCTGGCAACCAGCCATTCCCGTTGTCTCCCCAGTGGCTACCCCATGAACTCCTTATCAGCACGGCATCCTTCTTCTTTCCGTAATGGTCTTTGTGGTAACCGACTGCCACTATCGCTTGAAAGCCTTCATAGGAGTCGCCGTCAATCCGGAGTGGGATGTCCGCTGCTAGAGATATCGAAGACGGAACCGGAATGCCGAAGACTATCGGGAACCCTGCAGCCAAAAACGCTTGCACCCGTTCCCAGATGGCATCGCAATTGGATTCTGGATCATCCAGCCTAAAATACTTCAAACCATGAAAGGGTCTTGCCACTGCGTATTCAAACGCACCAGGTAACCGAAGAAAGTCATGGTCCATGTAGGGCCAGTATCTCTCTGGCGGTGTGCCAATCTTTGTTAACATCTTAAATGTGGCCCGCAACTCCGCACCCATATCGACTATCGCACTCTTGGCGGGTGACATGAACATCCGGGTTACCTGGTACAGGAATAACCTGGATCCACTATAGGTCCGGCCGAAAATGCGTCGCTCGAAATACTCCATCATGCTAAGAATGGCAAAGGTTGATGATGCGTTCAGGCATCCTTGGCTGTCGGGAACAACAAAGTAATCGCCTTCGCTGTCGCTTCGCAAGTCTATCAAGTTGCCGGCTTTGTCACGGCGACGCGGCAGTTGTAGCAATAGTGCTACAATCTCTGGACTCCGAATGGTGAGATCACGAGGGTCTGGAGAATCAGGGATCCAACCCATTGACGGAGGTACAAACTTGGATGTAGCCACCAGCCCAACTCTCAGTTGTTTCAGAAGCGAATGAATGCCACGATGCATTCAAATAGCTGTAATGATTTTCCGCAACGGAAGCGAGCAGGAACAGAGAGCGGGGCTAGGGCGCGCCTTACACAGATGTGGCTTGCATCTCCCAAACCACACCTTCACCCGTTCCATCTCCGCGGAAATGCAATATCGATCGCAATTGCTTGCGATTCAGGCACTTGATCGTGTCACTCAAGCGTCGTTTTGAATCAACGCCCGGATGAGGATGGAGTGGGTCGTCGATTCTCGGTGGCCAGCCTTCTTCTTCAAACGCCGACAGAATTGCTTCCTGGTTCTCTGCCGCCCACTTGAATACTTTCACAATCTGTCCTTCATACGTCAGCATTCTTCGTTCTGCATTCCAGTTTGGTCGATTGCTTGACGAGTCTGTTGGTCTTATTACGGACAGAGAACGGAACATCGGTACCGGTGATGTGGGCCTGCTGTCGCCGTTCTCCTGCAGCTTCTCGAGATATCGAGCCACCGGCACACCCTTGGACGATAAAACGAAACAGGTGCCTGGCGGAAACGAGAACTCACCAGTTGGTCGAAAGTGTCGACAGTCTTCGCATTCACCAGTGACTTCGCGCATGTGCTCCACCAGCCCACTGGCTGTCAACCATCGCAAATCATTTGGTCCTAAACCGAGGTTGAACAAGAAATCCATTTCGATAGCAAAATCCCACGCGTTACGACGCATCTGCTCCGAGTATTCGATAGCTTCCAGAAGTTGCAAGAGCCCCGGCACAACGCGCGACGGCAAATGCAACTGACTACCTCCCAAGAGATCGTCCATTTTGCTACCCCGAAACCTCCAATGAGCAACATAGAGCACAGCCAGAGACTCGACGCAGAGTATCGGCGACGAGCGTACCGCGCTGTATAGCTTTAATCAATGACAACATAAAAGTTTGTTGCAAGATCCAACATTAAATGTACTCATGCGAATGGTCCGGCACGCCATGGTGTAATTTATTAATGGGTGAAAAGCTAGGCTTGTTATAGGCGGCATGTAGGCTCAAGACCGACGTTAACTGGTACGCATGTGCATGTGACGATCAACATTAACATGATCGAAAGAAAGCTACGTACATACTTGCTCTTCATAAAACAACTCTGTTAGCAGCAAAGCTATCGATCGATGGAAGCGTCAACTAATTAGACGTATTCATTTGGCATTCGGGAAAAAAATCTAATGCCTAACGAATTAAGTTTTGTACAGTTACCTGCATATG
>CAYWNG010000910.1:0-2301 GCA_964458685.1 uncultured Pirellulaceae bacterium | reverse complement strand
AACACCATATCCTGCGACCTTGGATCGAGAACATGACGCAAATGTTTCGCGAGGTCTGCTCAAGCGACTCCCGCTAATCGCTGCGAGAGATCGTGTAACGGCAAGCCGTAGGCGACTGTTTCTCTCACGCTCAATTCTGACAGCGCCATCCAAGCTGCGATTGAGAAATCGTCTAACGGCAAGCCGCAGGCGACTGCTTTACGGGCTTAGTCGTCGCTGGAATTCTAGAGTTCGACGAAGAGCAACAACAGCAATAGAAGATGATACCGCAGAAGAAAAAACAGTCACAGAAAACACAGCAGCCGAAAACACAGTCGCCGAATACACAGTCGCCTACGGCTTGCCGTTAAACGCCGTTAAACGAGATGTCCGAATTGCATCGCCTAGGCCATGCACGGCTATCCAAGATTCGCCCATTCACTTGCCTTTCCTCTAGATGATCTACTACAAAACCGACAAGTAACTAAACTGTAATCTTCCGTCCAACGACTTACGGCTTGACACACGATCGTTGAGCGTCGGAAGAACAGAGCGACTTTAATCCTCTCTCACTGAGTGCGATGACTGAAGAAACAGATAAACCCGAACTGACACTCAATGCTTTTGGTCTATCGATGGATCAACTGCAGGGGCAACTTACGTCGCTTGAACCAGATTCCAAAGTACGCATCATGGGTGCGTCGGAGGCTATGTCCGGACTGCTTGCAGGTCTGGACCTGCCTTTAGAGCTTGCCATTCAAGGCAACGTCGGCCAATTTGCGTTTATGGCATCGAGTCGAACCGTGATTGACGTATTCGGAAATGCGGCGGGTAGCTGTGGTCATTCACTTCAATCGGGCAGTATTCTCGTTCGCGGAGACAGTGGTAACTATTTAGCTGCGTACGCGCTGGGTGGATACATTGCCGTTCACGGCCGCGCGGGCGACTACGCGGCTTATGGTCTAAGCGGTGCAGACATCTTGGTTCGAAGTCGATGCGGCGACGGAGCTGGAGCCCAGATGCGATCCGGCACGCTGGTTTTAGGCAACGGATGTGGCGAGCAATTAGGTCAAGGGATGACTGGCGGAACGATCTATGTTCGCGGTGAAGTTGGCTCAGTGGCCGAAGGCGTTCAGGCGGGTCGTTTGAAAGAGACAGACACGATTCGATTGAGCTTGATGTTGGTGCGAGCCGGAATCAAAACTACCTTCGAGAGATTCCAGGTCTTTCGTGCTCGAGTGGACAAAGGCTAAGTTCATGAGCTTTCTAGATGAGTTAGTGTTTGTTCCTGGGAAGATGAGCCCGCTGAGTCCATCGGCGCCTCTATCATCTGCCAGCGTTGTGTTTGGCCCACGCGGCGGAGCTCGCCCCGTTCAAGCTCAAGCACCCTGGATCGTTGGTCAAACGCTTCCACAACAAGCTGGTTCGCAATGGGTCGACCTCTGCACAAGGCTCAGTCAACGCGGCCTAGTACTCGACTGCCCCGCTGCTGCATTGGAAAAAGTTCCTGTCTCTTCCATTCCGCGACGGCTTTTTCAGCAACGAGTCAACACCGCTCTGGATATGCCCAACCTTCAATCAGCAGATATTGTCGAGGTTACCTGTCAATCAGCTTTGCAATCCACCTGGGGATGGCCTCCAGAAATAGAAACTACTTCCAACCTAAGCAATTGGCTCTCGGCCATTCGACGTGTCATTGGAAGTCAAACTCCGATCGGACTTGGTCTAAACGTGGGTTGCGATGACCAGGCAATTCAATCAGCCTGTGATGCCGAGACGGACTTTCTGACACTTCATGCCAGTTCTTCGATCGAACTACTCGCCGAAACCCTCGGAAGACTTCGGGCTCAACGAACTCAGGCAACACGCAACTTGACCATCATCGTTCGAACCAGTAGCAAGTCCATTGAATATTTGCTCAAGATATTGGCTTTGGGAGCGTCCGCAGTAACGATCGACGGATACCTGAGCGATTTATGGCAGGCCTCAGGAAATTCGATGAGCAGCTTTTTGGGCACACGAATCCCAACTGCAACGCCATCGGGGCCTTGTCCGATCGCAGAGCGCATCGACTCGCTTCAACAAAAGCTAAGTGAACTGATGGCTTCAACTGCATCAAACAACACTAACGATCTAGGACAATCGCTGCGAGCACTGACTCCCAGAGCTTCGCAGATCGCTGCTCTACCAATGCTCGGCGCGAGCAGCACTTGAGACTAGCCGGAACCTAATTAAGAAATCGTCTCGCGTAGAAAACTAGCCTGAATCGCGTTAGAGAGCGTCCCGCTTAGGAATACTAGCCGCCAGCCGTTAGGCTCCGGT
>CAYWNG010000909.1:0-2302 GCA_964458685.1 uncultured Pirellulaceae bacterium | reverse complement strand
CATCGACTGCGGTTGCGAAACTCAAATCGCTTGCCAGCCCATCCGTCCAGCTCATGGTATGGATACCGAGTAAGCGGCCATCCAAGCCAATAACAGCCGGATTCTCGAAGTATTTTGGAAAACCCGTGGTGGTGAACCAATGAAGCGGATGGTTGCGGTCAATGAATCCATACCGAGCCGTTGGTAAGGAATCCCATTTCGCATCACCACGCGGAGCGTAGCCGAGCACCAAGCAAGGCTCGCCAGCCTTCGGTTGACCCCAGTTCGATCGCGGGCCACGGGCCTTCTTCGTTGATCTTCAAAACGCTGAGCCCCCACTCAACCGACCAACCGGCAGGAGTGGCGGTAACGGTGCGGCCATCGCTCAAGTGAACTTTCAGGTCTTTCACTCCTGAACCATTTCCCACCAAGACGTGCCCTTCCGGTGATACGATGACCCCGGTTTCGCTGAGGGCTATTGTCTTGGTAAAGTCCATTCCTTCGACACGGACGATCGACTTGCTTACTGACTCGTAGAGCTTTGGCAGACTTTCCAAAGACGACTCCATCGCAGTTGAGATCGAATTGGCCTTTTCTTCTGTACTAACCCGTTTTCCGTCGTCAGCCTGACCTGAGCTCGCGATAGTGGTTAGGAATGCTACTGCTCCGATGAGCAACGATTTCAAGAAAAAGGTGAGTTGATAAGTCACTATTGGAGTCCTTTGCGGAATAGCTCTACGGCTGTACCTCGAAGCGTCTGAGCCGCTTGATTGCTACGGAAGCAAGCGATGGTGAACTGCATCCGTTTTGAGTCAAATCGAAGATGACTGGCTACATACATAGAGTCAAGCTGCCACCGGAATTGTCTAATCAAATCGCTAGTTTATTGGAAAACTATCCTTGGGGGCGGACATCTTGGACCTCAGAGGCGACCGCCATCCGTTGCAACCGTCGCCAGATTTTGATGTTGCGATTTGTTATAGATATAGTCAAGAAATCGTGTGCTCAATGAAATGGTGCTCGCAAAACCGGATTCGAGCACGAGCACCGTCTTCGACCGAGCACGAGTACGAACACGAAAATCCGAAGAATGGCGAGTCTCGAATGCCCAAACACACGACTTCAAAATCACCAGAGGTTGGAAGCGCAGGTCAGCGAGACATTGACGCTTGGTATCAATCGTTTGGCACCTATGGCTCGACAGCCACCGCTTGGCAGCGGTAGCTACGATAGAGGTCGTCATTTTTCCATGAGCTGTTCAGCCGATAAAACGACGCGTTCGTAGTTTATCGAAACAGATTCTGCCCCTTGAGAATAGAGCCATGCAACGATAGCTGAATAGGTCGCGACCGAATCTATGGGCTGATCCAAAGCGATCATCATCGTAGATTTCTTACTAGCAGCGGCTTCGTTTTCTGCATCCAACGATTCGTCGTCCTCCTTCTTCCAAACTTCGGCATATGCCGATGCATTGACACCGTAGCGGTATTCAGGCTCGGAACTGCTTACATAACCAAGCCCCTCAGCCGAATCCGCAAGATAGTCCTCTAGTACAGGGAATTTGATCCGTTCTCTAGGCTCTTGGGCACTAGTCTCGGATGAGTCGCCACTGGCGAAAGACTTTTCATACGAGTTCCTTGCTTTTTCTTGGTCGGCCTCGAACCGTTGCATTGCTTCAATCAGTTTCTTAGTTTCACCACCCGAGCGAGCCAAGCCATCGCTAATCCACTTTTTCTTAAGCTTCGCATTCTCGGCTGCTTGTTCTTTGCTCTCCTTTTCCAACTTCTCCCAAAACTCTTCGACTTGTTCTTTAGACATTTTGCTGAAGTCCACTTTATCAATTTCCGATCCAACTGGTGGCCCCACAACCCATGGTAGTTTTTCGGCCCGTTCTTGGATTACATGAAGCAGTCGCCGCCTGCGAATGTGATCTGCGGTTGGCTTTCGACCAACCGTCCATGCAGCAAGCAATTGTTCCTCTAGGTCTAGGGTCGGCATAATGTTTATCTCATACAATACTCGGTCAAACGAAGCTTGATCGCCGAACGTAGCCCTGATATCCGGTAGCGAGCCCTTCGACGCGCTGAAAAGTCTGGCGTCTGTTACTGCAAATCGCGATCGCACAATTTGAAGTTGCGGGGCATTGCGCGCGGATAGCTCTTCTTCAGATGGTAACTTCATCATCTCAGCGAGCACTTCCTGATCGTCAAGTGGAACTGAAGCTCTTGCTGCATCGACTGCGCTCATGAGAACAGTATTGCCGAATCGAGCAACCGAACTCTGCTGGGTTTCTTTGAGTGACTCAACGACCTCTCTTGCTTGC
>CAYWNG010000908.1:336-2314 GCA_964458685.1 uncultured Pirellulaceae bacterium | reverse complement strand
GAGGCATCTTTCCGAGCTGTACAGCATGGATCGCTTCAGGCATCTGGATGGGACACTCGGCGCTGAACGTCTCTTTACCGGTTTCACCACAGGGGCATTCCAGCGACAGCGTCTTATTGAGCATCACGATCACTTCGGACTCATCGGCCAAAGTGAATGTGTCGGTATCGGTCTCAAGTTTCCACCACAACCACAATAGGAATTCGTTCCCAAGAAAATCAGGAGCGGTCGAATGCTCGTTGGTCCAATGAACGGTACCGCGATGCACATCGGGAACAAAGCAAGCCGGAGTGACATCATCCATCTCAGCGACGCGATCTGCGTCTTGTGCCCAAGCCTGTGCTAATGAGCCAGCGCTAACGCGTCGCAATTCGAGCCCGAACGCTTTCTCCATCAGATCGGCACAGTGCGCACCCGCGTTGCCTGAGCCACCAAAGTACAGCATGCTTTGCTGTAGATCCCAGAGGAACGAGTGTGATTTGAACTTGCGATACTTACCGGTTGCCGCTTCGGACAGACATCGTTCTTCAACGGCTTCTTGAGCTTCTTTTCTCATCGCCTTGGTAGGCTTGCCGCCCGGCGAATCTTTGGCCAAGCCATTCAATTCGATCTGCAACCAAGCCTTCTTGATGGCCGACGGGATTTCATTGGTCTCGATACGAAGCCCAGCATGGACGGCATCGTTGATCACATTTTTGCCAAGATCAAATTCCTGATCAAACAGATGTTGTCCGCCAAGGAATCCGATGTGAATGTTCTCCGGCGAATCCGTTTGGTGTCTACCGGCGACATAGTTAGAAAACTGTTCAAGTTGTTCTTCGCCGAACAGCGCCTCTTCGAAACCGTCGACGCTGTAACGTTCAAAAGCAAGACTACCAGCAAGAAATGGCATGCAACGACTCGCACTGGTTGGAAGGAATGATTGGGTGGTCTTCGGGTTATCGACCACGCCGATCAAAAACCGTGGAGTTGTTTGTCGTCGTGTTGCAGAAGTGAAATGCACTACGTTCGCCGAAGCGAACTCAGATTTCTAGAGATTCAAGCGACTAAGAACTTGCACTGCGATAACTCAACAGTGAACGCCGAAACAACCAGCGGCTAAACCACAGACTCATGAACGTCGCCACCAATGCCCAAGCGGCGAGTGGCCATTCCCAGCTTGCGCGCGGGTGCAACGGCATCGCCAACATTCGCGCAGGTACATTCACTACGACTAATACCGGAATGACAAACGTAAACAACCCCAGCAACGCCAAGCCCCACGACCGATTGTAAATCTCCATCGGATAACGACTGAAGTTGGTGATGTAGAACCAGAAATCGTACAGCGATTGGTTGCGTCCCAACCACACGCTAGTGGCCGCCAAGCAGATCATCACGCTGTACATGATCGCCACACCACACAAGACAAACACCATGTACAGCACGAACGACAACAGCGATGGCACATAAGGATTCACTTCACGTGTGGCCATCGACAGCAGGCTATGCCCGGCGATCAAGAGTCCAGCGGCAAAGTTCGAGAGCGCGCTCCATTCGATCTTGCGAAACGAAATCAAAAACTGCGTATCGATCGGCTTTAGCAGCGCAAAATCCAATCCACCCGTGCGGATCAGTTCGCTGAACTCTTCGGCATTCGACATAAAGAACGCCTGCACAAGGCTGTTGATAAACCAAGTGGTGGCCAGAAACAAAAAGAACTCATCGCGATGCCAGCCGGTCTGTTCGCCGATCGAATCGGTAAAGCGAAACACCAGCATGTAGAAGCCGACATTCATCGCAGTCCATGACACGCTGCTGATGCACTGGAAGATAAAGTTGGCACGAAACGTCATGTCTCGCACCAAACTGTTTTGAGCAAACGTCAGAAAGACTTTCTTGTAGTCAGGACCGGTCGTATGCATCGCCATTAACCTCCAAAGCCGCTGTAGCGAGCCACGCCGCGCGCGTACATGACACGGCACAAGATGATCAGACC
>CAYWNG010000908.1:0-326 GCA_964458685.1 uncultured Pirellulaceae bacterium | reverse complement strand
TCGGGCACCTTCCGCAAGAAGATGGCTGCGGGAAGATAAGCCAAGTACTTGAATGGCAGATAGTTGACGATCGTCAAAATCGGCTCAGGCAGCAAAGTCAGTGGGAACATATGGCCAGACAAGAAGAAGCTGAACAACATGAAGATGAACAGCAGCGAGCTGACTTCCAAAAACCAAAACCCGATCATGCCGATTGTCGCTTCCAGGAAGAACCCAATCAGAAAACCCATCAGCAGTGAAGCGATGAACGCCAGCATGATCTCGGTCGGCGGAAAGCCATCGATGAAATAGCTACGGCACAGAAAGAAGACAAGCGCGAACGGCAA
>CAYWNG010000907.1:0-2314 GCA_964458685.1 uncultured Pirellulaceae bacterium | reverse complement strand
TGGTATCATGATCATGCCATGGATCGAACCGCTGAGCATGTGTGGCGCGGGCTGTGTGGGTTCTTCATCGCCACCGATCACATCGAGCAGGAGTTGATTGACCGCAAAGTCTTGCCAACGGAACCATACGACATTCCGCTTGCACTGCAGGATCGCCGATTTAGACGCGATGGTAGTCTCTTTTACGATCCATTGGATCACAACGGCACGCTTGGCAATGTTTGGGTAGTCAACGGGAAGGCCCAGCCATTTCTTCAGGTACAGCGACGCAAATATCGCTTTCGCATTCTCAACGGATGCAATGCACGATTTCTGGAGTTACGACTGAGCAACGGTCAGCCATTCATTGGGATCGCTAAAGATACTTGGCTGTTCCCTTCCGCCGTGGAACGCAACACTCTGCTGTTGAGTATGGCTCAACGAGCAGACGTGATCATCGATTTCACCAATGCACCCAATGAGGTCTATCTAGAGAACATTCTCGCGCAGAAGGATGGTCGAGGTCCAGAAGGAAAACTGGATGATCGAGAGACTTTGGATGCTCCCGTTCCGTTCCTTAAGTTCGTAGTTAGCGATCAGCCAGTGCGCGACGACACTACGATAAAGGTGGGAACGACGCTTCGTCCGCATGAGACAATCTCTTCCTCTGAGATTACTCAGACGAGAGTATTCGAGTTTATGCGTCGAAAGGGCGCTTGGCAGATCAACAAACAGTTCTTCGATCCCAATATTGCCAATGCAACACCTACCGTGGGCAAGGCGGAACGATGGGTCCTGAGAAACAACGGAGGCGGTTGGTGGCACCCTATCCACATTCATCTCGAGTCACACCAGATCGAAACCTTGAATGGGAAAGTGCCTGATGTAGTTGACAGGTTCAAGAACGACACAGTCATTCTGGACGGCAACGGCGAAGCTGTTATCCTCATGCGATTCCGTACCTTCTTGGGACCGTTCGTATTCCATTGCCACAACGTAGAGCACGAGGACATGCGAATGATGTTCACCTTCGATCCGCGATTGCGGCCAACGAAGGCACCGCAGACTATTCAGCAAAGCTTTCCGTAGCCCCAGGGGCTGCTAGCTGAGCCATTCCCATCGCTTAAGCCACTTAGGCTAAGACTTAGTCTAAGCATTGCCCAGTTGACCTCTGCCGCTTTAGACTCTGCCGTTTTTCTGTCTAGGACTTCGAACAATTCTTTTGGCTCACAGCATGTTCCGCGCAATCCTCGTTGTCTCTTTGCTGGTTATTCCACTTACGGTCCTTTGGGCTAGTCGACGTAGCAATTGGTTAGCTCCAGTTGGTGCCGGCGAGGCTTCGACAGTTGACGCGGCTTCCCTAGTTGACGCTGCTTCAACGGTTGATGCTTCGACAATTGATGCTTCGATGATGACCGCGGAGTACCCCGCAGAGGTTGACCAAGACAAGGTGTCAGACCGATTTCCAGATGTAATGCTGACCGACCAGTATGGCAAGTCCCATCGATTTCGTTCAGAGTTGATCAAGGATAAGCTGTGTTGCATTACCTTTTTTTTCACACAGTGTAACGGTTCTTGTCCCGGTACAATTCAGAAGATGGTTACTGTCCGTCAAGAACTATGCAAGCAGTTTCCCGCAAAAGAGATGCAGTTCTTAGCAATCACTCTCGATCCTGAGAATGATTCCGTCCCCGCACTCCTAGAGTACGCCAAGGATCGGCACATAGTGCAGTCCTCTTCGCTTGCGAATTGGTTGTTCTGTACCGGAGAAGCGGAGGATCTTGAGGCAATTCGGATTGCGCTGGGCATGTACGAGCTAGACCCGGAATTGGATGCTGATCGCACGAACCACGCCGCGCTGATCGTATTCGGAAATGATGCGACGGACAGTTGGACAGCTCTACCTGCCGGGCTGAAGTCTGCCGATCTAATCGAAGCCTTTCAGAGGTTTGGTCGCGCCAAGTAATTCTCGAGTGTAGCCATCTTTCGGCTTGGATTAGCCATATTGGGCTGATTTCGCATTTCTAAGCGAATTGCTTGATTTTCTGCGAGTGAATTCCGCGTCGCACTTTTCGCCTGCCTCCTTCGAAAAATGGGGCGGCTGTGGTACAACATCAGGTCCACAAACCTTGATTCCTACCACCCCTCATCTGCAGGAGAAAAGTTCTATGACCAACGGGCCGCTCAATCGTAAGCTTCGCATGGGTTTGGTTGGTGGTGGACAGGGTTCATTCATCGGAAAAGTCCACTCCATCGGCGCTTGTTTAGACAATCGAGCCGTAGTGGTGGCCGGGGCGTTTTCAAGCAATCCAGTACGAAGTAAGGCTTCAGCTTC
>CAYWNG010000906.1:0-2317 GCA_964458685.1 uncultured Pirellulaceae bacterium | reverse complement strand
AAGGAATTGAGTCAAGAACATCGCCACAAGTACCGCAACAATCGCATACTGCAATGAGCATACGGTGGCAGCCGGCACTAGCAGCAGAGCCAAGACGACCAAGACTCCGGTCACGGGTGCACAGAACAACAGAAAGTGAATATGGAATCGGAACGCGAATGCAGCCGAGATGTCACGATCTTTTGTCTCAAGGTAAGATCGCAGGTACATGCGCTGCATGCTAGTGAGCGAATCTTTGTGCAGCAAAGCGAGGCGACCTAGCCTCGGCGGCTCCGATCCAGGCTCAATCGCTTCCATTTCCGCAGAATCTAGTTTGTTCAGAGTTACGGGTCGTCCCGAATCGGCTGCAAGGGGGTAGGTATAAACAATGTATGGCTTTGCATCTTCCATTCCGCCGGTTGACTGGTAGAACGAGCGAGCCGCCGAGTTTTCAACCTCTGTTGCAACCCACGCCTCAGCGCAGCCCTGGCTCGCTCCCCACTCGAGAAGTGCCGAAAAAAGCTCGGTTCCGATTCCTTGTCGGAGGTGGCGATCAGCGACGCCTACCTCGTTGATGAACAGTGACTTCGGTTTGTCTGGATGCACATAAGTGAGACCAGTAGCCATGCCGACTACCTGGCCTTCCATGATCGCTACAAAGAGGGCATTCGATGGATGGCTCAGGTACTCACGGAGATATACTGGATTGACCGGGTAGTCAAATACATCGTCGTCAACGCTATCAAGGAGCGATGTGGTCGCCTCGGTGACATGACGAATTGTGTAGACAGGTTGGCTCACAGGTTGAAGGCCCGACAATTGGAGCGAGGGTTATCCTTGTGGTGCACCATCTGGCAACTCCTGTCCAGGAAGAACAAGCTTACGTTCCGAAGGACGAGCCTGTGATCCAGGCAATTATAAACGGTCCAATCAACCCCAGCACTATTGGTAGCCCAGCTATGCTATAAAACGAATGGGCGAGTTGCCGGTCTGATGGAGAGCAATACAGGTGTATTAATAGAGTTATTGGCGAGCCAATCACAAACGTCAAAATGGACATGCCGAAACCAACGGCGCCAATGATGGGACGGTAACTCTGCGATGGCGAACTATACAACACAACGAAGTGTTCACCGAGCCAATACAGCATTAAGAATGTTGGGATTAAGGCTAGAGCGAGATAGATGATCACCACAACTCGCGAAACCGACCAACTGGCGGTTTGGCTAGCCGGCCCGGGCGCTTCGTACGGATTGTTGGTTGGCGTTGACATTGGATGTGACCGCGGGCTTATTAGTTTTCTCTGCTCTTCTTGTCCTAGGCTATCCTGCCCCAAGATCCTCAACAAATCGCGTTTGCGGAGTCAATCTTCTTAGTTCGACACCGAACTGTTCAGCCACGATTGGGAAGAGGTCGCTTAGCACAAGTTCTTTCGTCGTCAGGTCGGTCCTTTTCGTTGCTATCACAGAGCCAACGGAGGATTTCACTAAGTCTCCGACCGTGGAGAAATTCGGCGGTATCTCGGATCGATAACGCTTCATCCAACTGTAAACGATGAGCGAGACCAATGAGCTCAATAAGATGGAGATTAGCCACATCTCCCATGGGAACAAACAAAGCGGTATCGCATAAACGCAAGCGATAAGCGCCAGCGTGAAATTGTAAGTTGAACGAACCATGCGCAGTCCTGGAAATCGCCACGGTTGCTTGGATTGAATAGACGCCCAGCACGTCTTTCGTTGGGACAACGGAATCAGTTCAACTAGCGGTGTGCTGGGACGTATTGGTAATGCCGGTGAACCGAGCGATTCTCGAATAACTCTGCGCAGTTCATAGAACGCGCGCACACTTGGGCACCGTGTGACGGACGATGCAAGGATACGCGCAAGAATTACATCAGCCAGATCACCAATGGTTCTGATTCTCTGGCTTTCGTCTTCGCGAAGCAGAATCCCAAAGTGATCCTCGACATCCATCACCAGCTCGACTGTGTCTAGTCCCATCGCATTTGCAATTAAAGTTCTCGATCCGCCGCCACCGGGTTGGATCGGGGTTCGATCGGGTACAAACGTTCCGACAAAAGATGACGCTGTGCGTTTTTCACACCGTCCGATTTTAGTGGATTGCGAACCTCGGAAACAGTGGAAGCCGCCACGCCGATATGCGGCTCGAATGAATTGCATGGCATTCGAAAACTTCAAACTCGCCGCAAAGACTGAAGATGGAGAAGCGGGCCTAAGGCGATCGGTTTGTAGCTGTCAATCACGCTCCCGCCGGCACAGGGCCGAATGCCGCAAGGTTAAGCGGTATGTCACCTCCCCCAAGCTTTGCTTGGGGG
>CAYWNG010000905.1:0-2343 GCA_964458685.1 uncultured Pirellulaceae bacterium | reverse complement strand
CTCACCTGCCGATGCCAAGGAGCAGTTGGACAAACTTGCCAGTGTTTTAGAACCAGAAGTTAGGGCTTCCTTGTTTCGCCAGGCGATGGGATTGCGTGCCATCATGACGAGAGGGGACTATACGTCCGGCGAGGTGATGCAGTCACTACTCCGTGCCCTTGAAGCAAGTGTGGATTTTCGTGACGACTTGGAGAATTGGAAGAAAAACGCCCAGGAGCCTTTCCAGCGGATCATCGATTCGCGATTTATCAGGATCGTTTCAAAATCCGCGAACCTCGCCTACGACTTTGCCTATCTTTTAAGAACCGCCAGAATTGTTACCGATGCGAGACCGATGTTTTCCGATTCCGATGGGACGATTGATGGCATCGATGGTGTCGTTGTTTCTCACGTTCTGAGGCTCGAATACGATAACCTGGACAATCGACAATCGATGAGCATCGTCATGGATCACTTAGATGTAAAAAAACTACGCGACGCTTGTGATCGAGCGATCCAAAAGGCTGAGGTCGTTGAGCAACGGTTCATCGCGAAAGACATTCCCACCAAGATAACGGGAAAAGGGAACGATTAAATGCGCGGGCTGATGAAGCGTTCAGGAAATACGGTTGATCGTGATTGGGATTTTCCACACACATCTCAAGAACTTGATTACGCGCCGAAGTTTGACGTTGGGTCGGATGACAAGGTGCTTTCTGTCGATGCGATGCAAGCGGCGAGCGAACCGGAGAACGATTACCGCCAAATCTTTGCAGATGAACGAGGGCTATCTCAATTCATTGGTATTGTGCACAGTATCTCGGAAGCTACTCCAAAAATTATTCTTCGTACGACAGGCATTGTTGATGTTCGTACAAAATCTAAGCTGTATGTGACTGTTAAGGCACCGGACGGCAGTCCTGTGCAGTTGGTTCTCCCAAGGACTGCTTCGAAAGGTAGGCCTCCGAAGAAACGTGAATTCGTTGTTTACACTCTCTACCAAATCGGTGATGTGTTGACGCACGAGTTGAAGGCTTCTGCTCCGCCTCCGCTCAGCGCAGCAGAGAGCAACGACATCGATGCACGGATTGATAAACTCAGCTTTTGAGGTCGCTGGATGAACATAGAGGTTCATGTTTTTGGGGCGGATCAAGGCGAGTCGATCTTGATCAAGTTTCCTAACGACGAATGGGGCGTCGTCGATTGTTATGCCTCGTCGAAGGATATCAGTTCGAACCAGGCTCTGAGTTACCTCCTAGGCGAACAGGTATCGCAACTTCACTATGTGTGCTTGACGCATCCTCACTACGATCACTACTCTGGACTGGCGCAGATTCTTGAGCACATTCCAACTCGCCAGTTTTGGTATCCTGCAGTTATTACTTCTGATCAGTTGCGAGCAATTGTGAAGCTTGAGCAGCAAGCCTTAAACGCAACTGGGAATCCGCCGTATGCTGGAAAACTCATCGACCTGTGGGAAATGGTGGACGATCTACATGCTAATTCTGGGCTAGAAATTCGACGACTTTTGCTCGGGACCGATGTCGGCGTAGAGAATGATCTTGGTGGAGTAAAGATTGTTTCACTTGCTCCATCCGGAAACGAAGGTTACTGCTTTGAACGCAACTTGAAGAACTGTTTTGATGGGAACGGGGCGTTGTTGCGGCGCAAGCGACAAGCGAGCATCAATCAATGTTCTGTGGCTTTGTCTGTTTTCTATGGTGGACAACGAATTGTGCTTGGAGGAGATGTAGAAAGCCAAGGATGGAGCGACTTGCTCAGCCAGCAGGGCCATTTGGCGACAGGTGCAAGCCTAGTCAAGGTCGCACATCATGGTTCACGAACAGGAACTTGTCCTATGCTCTGGAGTAATCATGCTGCGACTGTTTCTCATCGTGTGGCGGTGCTGACACCTTATTGGAGACATCGGCTACCGGAAAAAAGCGTAATCAACGAAATAATTGCGGCTGGCTATGAATTGTATTCTACAAGCCGAATAGCGAAACCTGCGAAAGCCAATTCGCCCACGCAAGCAATGGTGAAATTGGTGTCGGGTGGTATTCCGACTCCAACCAGAGGCGGAGTAGTGAGAATTCGAATCGGTAACCAGGGCAATCTCGCAACTTCGCTACAAGGACAAGCTCGTAGACTTTAAGCGAATCTGATGATTGCGGTTGCGAGCCCGCAGTCAGCAGGGCTCTAACCAGCGTTATCTGCCTCAATCTTTAAGGCTAGGTTGATAGGCTTTTGGCAACCCACACATTAGAATATGGCAACTCCTCACTTCCGGCTCTTGGTGATCATCATGAGTTGTTACCCCAAGCACCTTCTAGCTTCGATCCTTGCTACACGCTAAGTGCGTCG
>CAYWNG010000904.1:0-2344 GCA_964458685.1 uncultured Pirellulaceae bacterium | reverse complement strand
CGAAGATTGAGGAGACTACTCATTCTCCTGCCCTCATTTTCCTGCCCTCATTTTCCTGCCCTCATTTTCTTGCCCTCATTTTCTTCTCTACGGATTTTTGCTTTTCTATTTGGCTAATTCAACAATGGGCATGGAGCGTTGTTGAACTCTTCGCTTCAAACAGAAGACAAGAGAATGAGGGCAGAAGAATTTCGGACATGGGTGCGACGAATGATCTACTACGGTCTAGCCACTTAAGCCCTCACCGCTTGGCTCGCGGGACTCGCCAAGCGACTCTCCCGGGAAATAGCAAATCGCTACGGTTGGCTTTATCGCGCACTAGATTTCGGACTTGTACACTCCCAGGCTTCCAGGGGATTTCTTGCGGCTGTTTCGGAGAGGCCGAGATGGCTTCTCGACAGCGATCATCGCTAGTCCATGCGAACGCCAATACTGGATAGCATTGGCGCGTGAAAATAAATTGGCAAACAGACTATGCAAGTAGCTTAAGAATGGGCTGCCCCGAGTTTGCCACCTTGAAGGGGCGATTGGTTGGCGAGTGAACGATGGCATCCAGTGGTAATCCCAAGGCGGACGCGATAGTCGCATTCATATCTGAAGGACTGACCCCGTCAGACTCGATACCGAAACCGGCTTTATCCGACGCACCGTAAAACTGTCCACCGGCGATTCCCGCCCCAGCCAAAAAGGATGAGAAAACAGCAGGGTGGTGATCGCGCCCAGCGTTGTAGTTGATTTCTGGAGTTCTTCCGAATTCAGTTGCTAGAACGATCAGGGTTTCCTTCAGCAGACCGCGGGCATCGAGATCCTTCATCAGATTTCCAACCGCCCTATCCATGATGCCTGCGCGTGAAGGCAGCGAGTTGCCGTCAAAAATTGCGCTGTGCATATCCCATCCGCCGCAGTTAACTTCAACGCAGCGCACATCAGCTTCGATCAATCGTCGAGCGAGCAGGCAACCTTGACCGAAAGCATCGCGACCATAACGGTCTCGATCTTCGTTCTTCTCTTTGTTGAGATCGAACGCTTCCAGTTCGCCACTGGCCAAAAGCGAGGTGGCTTCCGAGTAGAAATCGGTGTAGGTCTTCACATTCCTATCGTCGTACTTCGAGCGAAACCTCTTATCGAACTTGTTGATCAAGTTCATTCGAGCTTCGAACGACTGAGCGGTAAGGTACTCAGGAATCTTCGTATTTTCGAGGCCGCGATTGGGATCTGCGATCGGCAATGGGCTGAACGATGGGTCCAGGAAGCCCGCACCAGGATGTCGCGCAGGCGCGCTGATCAACACCGTGTCGGGCAGTGATTTGCTCTTGCGACCAAGGTGCTTTTGAAGCCATGGTCCCATTGAAGGGTGCTTTTCGGTTGCGATCGCTTCGTAGCTGGTGCGCATCAGGTACTCGCCAGCCTCGTGATCGCCTGTTTGCGTACCCAGTGACCGAATAACTGCAATCTTGTCGAACTGGCTAGCCAGAATCGGCAAGTGCTGGCTGATCTGACAGCCTGGTACGTTGGTCGGAATCGGCCGCGTCGCACCCTGGTTTTCATGTCCGGGCTTGAGATCAAAGGTGTCAATGTGCGACATCCCACCAGACATGAACAGATAGATCAATCGCTTGGCTGGAGCGCTTTTGGCAGTTTCTGCCGCTCGTACAGCTTGATCCAGAGCGGGAAACAGACTGACGCCCAAAGCCACTTTGGCTGCCGACGAAACAAAACTACGTCGGTCGAACTCGTTAATCTGACGCAACCATTCTCTCATTTGATTTCACCGCTTACCGTTTTTGAACTGCGTTGTTTGAACTGTGCGTTATTTGAACTGTGCGTTATTGAACTGAAGTTGAGTCAGCCGCGATTTGAGCGGCATCACTCAGTCACTTATTGGATGAAGAGAAACTCGCGAGTATTCACCAGCGACCACACGACGTTGCCATAGCCTGCCGCGCCCTTCTCTTTGACCTCCGCAATTGCCACTTCCATCTCTTCAGCGTCCGGCGAACGACTTAGTACGGTCCAGAAGATAGCCTTAACGCCTTCCGAAACCGCATTCTTACGCGCGACGTTGTTGTAGATCGTCGAGTTCTTTTCAAGCAGCATGTGCGTGATCGGTCCATTGAACATGAACAGAATTTGCGGTACCGAGCCAGTGGTCGATGAAGCTGAGATTAGCTCGCGATCCGACTGCCCAAAGACTCTTAGGAAGTGATTGGCAGGGACAGGTTGCGGAAGTTCGGAAGCCCGAGCTAGCAACTCACCTTGATAACGATACTTAGACTGATACTGGCCAATCTTTCCATCGATTTGGGCCGCTTCCCGTTCTGCGGCCAAGATTTCCTCTGCAGTC
>CAYWNG010000903.1:0-2344 GCA_964458685.1 uncultured Pirellulaceae bacterium | reverse complement strand
AACTGCGCCGTCCAATCGCGAGCGAAACGCTGAAGCAATCAGCGAAGAGACTGAAGCGAGTATCCTTGAGTTTGCTAAACGCGAAGAACCGGGTCTTTTCGAACTGTTGCGATTTCTCAAGCAAAAGCGAACCGCTTCGTATCAACAAGCCTTGCGTGAGACTGGTCGCACTCAACAAAAGCTCGAAGTGCTGAAAGAGAAAGACCCTGAGCTGTATGAGATCGAATCGCAACTTTGGCGCACTCGATCCAAACTTAGCTTACTGGCTGCACAACTCAGTGTGAAAGACGATAGCCAACTAGAAAAGCAACTTGCGTCTCTTGTTCGTGATCTGGAAAGCCAAGAGCTAGCGCGAGTCACACTCTTGCGAGATCGCGCCGCGAAGCAGCTTGAGAAACTTGACGCTCAGGTTAAGGAACGGACCAACGACTCCCAGGGCTCTTTTGATAAGAGTCTAGAAAGCTGGAAGAATCGAATCAAGAAACAACGCACTTCGCCTAAGAAAGCGAACTGACCTAACCCTTCGTCGAAATCACCGATTGCGAACCGCATTCCCAAATATCCTCCTTGATGAATTTTGAATCACTTCGAGTGTTCTAAATGAAACCTACCGATCTACGATCTATCGCTCATTCTTTGCTCGTTGTCGCTAGCTGCGTCGGAGCTTCTTGGTTGGTCGCCTCCGAACCGGCGACGAAGAACTCTCCTGCTTCGAACCTACCGGCGTCAAGCCGACCGATCTACGAGCGTTTTGCTCCCGTGAACGGTGTTGCGAACACCGACGAAGTCCCCGATTTCCAGAAGCACGTTTCTCCACTGCTCGGTCGAATGGGCTGCAATGGTCGAGCGTGCCATGGTTCGTTTCAAGGGCAGGGCGGTTTGATCCTGTCACTGTTCGGCTATGACTTTAAAGCCGACCATGACGCGCTGATGCTCAAGGATTCAAATCGTATCAACCTTGAAAAGGCCACCGACAGTCTGGTTTTGTCCAAGCCCACCAGCGATGACGATCACGGCGGCGGAAAACGTTTTGAAGCCAACGAGTGGCAATACTGGGTGCTCCGCAAGTGGATCGAGTCTAAAGCACCATTCTCGACGAAGCAGGTTCAAAAGCTGGAGCAATTGGTTGTAACTCCGGCCGCTATTCACTTCACACAAAAAGGCCAGAAGCAACAACTGCAAGTCATCGCCAAATGGGAAGACGGATCGCAGGAAGATGTAACATGCTTGTGCCGATTTATGTCCAACGATCCGTCGATTAGCGATGTTAGCGAAACTGGCGTCGTGGTTGCTGCCGAAGTTGGCGATACGCACGTCGTTGTTTCTTATGACAATGCGGTTGTTCCTGTTCAAACGATTCAACCTGTTTCTCCCAACTACGGCGATCGTTATCCTCAACTTGTCGCTAAGACCCAAGTCGACAAGCTCATTCAAGACAAGCTTCAGCAATTAGGAATCATTCCATCGGCCGTGTGCGATGACGCCGAGTTTCTGCGCCGCGCGTCGCTGGATGTTACAGGTACGCTTCCATCGTCGAACGAAGTGATTGCCTTCATGAATGACTCCGATCCAGAAAAGCGTCGCAAGAAGATCGACGAACTTCTGGAGCGACCTGGATATGCCGCTCTGTGGACTACCTTCTTGTGTGACATCACCGGCAATAACGAATCGCAGCTCAACAATTACTTTCCGGCTGGAGTTCCACTCGCCAATCAGTGGTACCAATGGATCTACAAGCGTGTTGCCGAGAATCAACCTTACGACCAAATTGTCGAAGGCATCGTTACCGCGACCAGCCGTAAGCCAGACGAAAGCTATCGCGAATACTGCGAATCGATGAGCGAGATATGTCGCGATCGAACGGGTGAAAGTTATGCAGATCGTCCCGGCTTGGTTCACTATTGGGCTCGCAACAACTTCCGCACCCCAGAAGATCGAGCGGTCGGATTTGCTTACGCCTTTTTAGGAGTCCGTATTCAGTGCGCTCAATGCCACAAGCACCCCTTCGATCAATGGTCGAAGAGCGACTTTGATGATTTTGAAAAACTGTTTGTGGGTGTTGATGCCAATCAGAATACGCTTTCCACCGATGGTAAGCGTGAGATGAGCGGCATGATGAAGGAGATGCAGATCAGCTCGTCGGTCAAAGGCAACGACCTGCGAAAGATCCTGGGCGAGAAGCTCAATAGCGGTGAAACGGTTCCGTTTCCTGAATTGACCCTTCGAGCTCCGAGCAAGAAAGACAAAGACGCTAAGGCCAAAGACAAGAAGATCGTCCCCGTGGCTGCAAAGGCCAAGCTGCTTGGTGGCGAATGGGTCAGCATGGATCAAAAGGAAGTCCGTG
>CAYWNG010000902.1:0-2345 GCA_964458685.1 uncultured Pirellulaceae bacterium | reverse complement strand
ACCTTCCAAGAACCTTCCAAGAACCTTCCAAGAACGCTTATAGGGCATCTTCCGATGATTCAATCTTGCCGGCTGTGGTTACTCGTCGTTGTGCTAGTAGCTCTGTCATTAGCCTTGAACACGATGACTGTAGCCAACGAAGTTCAGCGCCCGAACATCATTTTCATTTTCTCCGATGACCACGCCCAGAACGCGATCTCGGCGTATGGCTCGAAAGTCAATCAGACTCCTCACTTGGATCGTCTCGCCTCTCAAGGTGCGCGATTCTCGAATTCGTTTGTCACGAATTCGATTTGCACACCCAGCCGAGCGACGCTGCTGACTGGTCAGTACTCGCACATGAACGGCGTACCGGTTTTCAACCAATTCGATGGATCGAAGGATCATGTGGCCAAGCGTTTGCAGAAGGCCGGATACCACACGGGCGTTATTGGAAAGTGGCATTTGGGATCAGACCCCACGGGATTTGATCAGTGGATCGTATTGCCTGGCCAAGGTGCCTATTGGAACCCCGATTTCTTGACTCAAGCCGGTAAAGTGAAGATCGAGGGCCACTGCACCGACATCACAACCGATTTGGGAATCGAGTTCATTAAGAATCGCCCCAGCGATAAGCCTTTCTTCTTGATGCTTCACCAGAAGGCGCCTCACCGCGAATGGGAACCCGATCTACGAAACAAAGAAAAGTTCGCAGGCAAACAGATCCCCGAGCCCGATACGTTGTGGGATGACTACGCGACTCGTCCATCGGCGCTGCCTGTCAATCAACAAACCATTGCCAACGATCTGACTCGACGCGATCTCAAGTTGATGCCACCTGACGATCTTAAAGGTCCAGCGCTCAACCAGTGGCGGAACGAGAAGCCCAAAGAGGTTGAAGTCCACGGCCAGCTTCTCACAGGCAAGGAATTGGTGAAGTGGAAGTATCAACGCTACATGCAAGACTACTTAGCCTGCGTGCAAGGCGTGGATGATGGAGTTGGTAAAGTGATGGACTACTTGGACCAATCAGGCTTAGCCAAGAACACCATCGTCATCTATTCCGCTGACAATGGTTGGTACTTGGGTGACCTAGGACTGTACGACAAGCGATTTATGTACGAGCCTGGTCTAAGGACTCCTTTAATCGCCCGTGGACCTGGCATCAAAGCAGGAGCCGTTCCAGATCAAATGGTCACGAACATTGACTGGGCACCCACGTTTCTCGATCTAGCTGGAGTACCGGTGCCTGAGTCGATGCAAGGTCGTTCGTTGGCTCCGATTCTGCGTGGTGAAAGTCCTAAGGATTGGCGTACTAGCGTTTACTACCGCTACTACCATGATCCAGGTCACCACAACACGATGGCACACTTGGGTGTAAGAACAAAGACGCACAAGTTGATCTACTATTGGAAGAAGGATGCCTATGAGATGTTCGATCTCACAAAAGATCCTACCGAGCAACACAATCTGTTGTTTGATTCCAAAGAAGCGTCCCAGCCAGAGATCGTCGTCAAGTTCGCTGAACTGAAAAACGAGATCGCCAAGCTTCAGAAGGAGTTTAAGGACGAAGGACAATTCGCTGATCAAGCCTCCTGGCCCAAGTCGAGTGCCGACGGTCCATTCAATCAGAAAGCCCTAGGAATAAAGTCGATCGCTGAAGCTATGAAGCTGAGCATCGTTCCGTAGTTGCATAGATAGTTTGTTCTCTGCTCTCGCGTCAATCTCGTGCGGGATTGACCTGCTCGTACTCGATGAAAAGGTGCTCGCAATCGTACTCGAAAGATCGATTCGAGCACGAGCACCATCTTCGACTGAGCACGAGTACGAGCAGGAAACTCCGAGGATCGAAGCATTTCGGATGCCAAAAGCGCAACTTCAACGCTCCACACCGCTGCCCTGAGCGGGGCTAGCCCCGCTAACTCCCCAGTGCAACATCCGTTGCAAATTCTCTAGTAATGATTGCATTTGGGGTGGAGTGCAGATACCCTATTCCCGTTCGTTTGGGAATCAATGCTCTGCCATAGGGCTTGGTTTCCGCTCGGTATTGATCATCCACTCAAGCCTTCATCTATGGTGTTGTAATGTCTTCAGCTCCACGTCGTCGCGATCGTTTTGCTCTTCGTCAAACGCAGGTTCGTCAGCGCAAATTCATGTTTGAATTGTTGGAGAGTCGAGCGATGATGGCTGCTGACTTTGATAGTTCACTGAATTCGGAAGCGAGCGCAGACTCCGTTTGGTTGGCCAAGTCCCAAGTATCTCCCTTGCTATCGGAGTTGTTTACTAGAAGCTCGGGTGTTGCCCCAGCCATAACTGGTGATTCGACGCTTTACGAGCGATTGATGTTCGATGGTCAAGGAAGAGTC
>CAYWNG010000901.1:0-2352 GCA_964458685.1 uncultured Pirellulaceae bacterium | reverse complement strand
TTCCGCGACTTCTTTCCTCACAACGCGGTGCACTACTTCGTCAGCTACTACGACTACTATCAACCGGAAGCTTACATTCCGCAGCGCGACGTGTACATCGAGAAGGACTCGTCGATCAACGAAGAGATCGATCGACTGCGTTTAGCAACTACCAGTGCTTTGGTGAGTCGCAAAGACGTGGTCATCGTGGCCAGCGTCTCCAGCATCTACGGCTTGGGCAGTCCGTCAGACTATCGCAACATGGTGGTCTCGCTAAAAGTTGGTCAGTCGATTGTTCGCGACGATGTGCTTTTACAGTTAGTGGACGTTCAGTACGAGCGCAACGATGTGGCCTTCGAGCGCAGCAAGTTCCGTGTCCGCGGCGATTGCTTGGAGGTCTGGCCATCGTACGAAGAGTTCGCCTATCGCATTGAGTTGTGGGGCGATGAAATCGAGCAGATCAGCATTACCAATCCGCTTACCGGTGAAGTCCTTGAAAGGCTGAGCGAAGTTTACATCTATCCGGCCAAGCACTTCGTGACCACCGAAGCAAAAATAGAACAAGCGATCGTCGAAATTCGAAAAGAGCTGAAAGAACAATTGGCGAAGTTTGAAGCCGAAGGAAAACTCTTGGAAGCTCAGCGGTTGAACGCACGAACGCGATTCGACCTGGAAATGCTGCAGGAAGTCGGTCACTGCCCCGGCATTGAAAACTACTCACGACCGCTCGCCGGCCGTCCGCCAGGAGCGACGCCGGACACGTTGTACGATTTCTTTCCCGAAGACTTTTTGCTTTTGATCGACGAATCGCACGTGACGGTTCCACAAGTTCGAGCCATGTTTGCAGGCGACCAAAGCCGCAAACGCACGCTCGTCGATCACGGCTTTCGCTTGCCCAGCGCGATGGACAATCGTCCGCTAAAGTTTGAAGAATGGGAAGCCAAAGCGAAGCGAACCATCTTCGTTTCAGCCACTCCCAGCGATTACGAATTGACCAAGACTGGCGGCGAAGTCGTCGAGCAAGTGATTCGACCAACTGGTTTGCTCGATCCAGAAATTGAAGTGATTCCTGCTCGTGGCCAAGTCAATCACTTGTTGGAACAAGTTCGACTTCGAGCGAACCGAGACGAACGAACTCTAGTCACCGCGCTAACCAAGCGATTGGCCGAGGATCTGTCGGCTTATCTGACTGAACAGAATGTGCGTTGCCGTTGGTTGCATAGTGAACTGGATGCCTTTGAACGCGTTGAACTACTCCAGGACTTGCGACACGGCAAGTTCGATTGCTTGGTGGGTGTAAACCTCTTGCGAGAAGGCTTGGACCTTCCCGAAGTGTCGTTGGTCGCGATCCTTGATGCTGACAAAGAAGGTTTTCTGCGAAGCGAGACCAGCTTGATTCAAACGATCGGTCGAGCGGCTCGAAACGTGAACTCAAAAGTCATTCTCTACGCCGATAAGATCACCGCTTCAATGCGCGCGGCGATCGACGAAACCAATCGCCGTCGACAATTGCAGATGGACTTCAACGAGAAGAATGGCATCACACCCGAGACGGTCAAACGCAACATCACCAGCGGCATCCAAGGCGCTGCGGCCGCGCATCAACGAGCCCGCGCGATGGTTACCGGCCAAGCCAAGGGGCAAGTCGTTACCGATGAGTACCTAACATCGATGGAAGCTGAGATGCTGCAAGCCGCCGAGGACCTGGAGTTCGAGCGAGCCGCTGCCTTGCGCGATCAGTTGACCAATCTTCGCGACCGCATTGGTGAGACGATCGAGCCCTACGAAGTCAGCAAATCCGCACAGCCTCAGGGCGCTCGTCGGCGCGGTAAAACCGCTGGCAAACCCAAGAACACCAAAGTGCCTCGCCCGAAAAAAGGATAGGCTAAGCGTAAACCTTTTAGCTCGGGCCTCAGTGCATCAGTGCAGCTCGTTCAGCTTTTGAGCGCGCCATTGATGAACTCTCCCGCGCGCTGACTCAACCCATTACCAATTTACCTCATTCGCGGGAGAGTCGCGTGGCGAGTAGTGCGAGCCATTAGCGGTGAGGGTCAAAAGGGGCTTAGGTTCATTCCACAATCTTGAGCCCTCTTTGGCTAACCAAGCCAGCGGAACGCGACGTAACAGAACCATTCAGCCTAATTGAACAGCCTTTACGCCCCGAGGCAAACATGACTTCTAAACCGGCTATTCGACTACTCTTGCTTTTCATCTCCATTGTTCAGTGCGTTAATGCCTACTCACAAGAGGAAGAGGTGCTTCGGTCAAGCTTTGCTGAGGTGACTCGACTTGCTTTCACAGAATCCTTACCCGAGGTAGACCGAATTGAACTGTTTAGGGTGGTGAGGGACAGCGATAACAGTGTTCCTCCGA
>CAYWNG010000900.1:0-2356 GCA_964458685.1 uncultured Pirellulaceae bacterium | reverse complement strand
GTTCACCTAACCTGCGGTCACGGGCTAAACAAAACAGCCTGACCGTCATTGAACCAACGAGTGAACCAACGAGTGAACCCAGTCAGCATGCTTAGTTGTCAGATCGCTTGGTCAATTCGTCGCGCAAGCGGGCGGCTAGTTCGTATTGCTCGGTGGCCACTGCTTCGGCTAATCGTTCGCGTAGACTTTTACCGACAGAAAATTCGTCGCCCAACGACTCTTTCAGTTGTACCAGGCGTTGCACAAGCTCGTCGCTCTCGTACTGATCTTCCCAGCCCATATCGACAAAGCTCTCGTGAATGAGTTCGAGCCCTTCGTCGACGTGCTTCAAGGCCACATCGGCCGCTTCTTCTTCGATGGCCGCCAAGGCAGCAGCCTGCGTTTTGTGGAAGAGCACAAAGGCGCGATGTTGTTCGTGGCGTAGTGTCCATTGCTCGTCGGGCGAATGGTCACGGCAGAAATCCATCAAGGCCAGCGTATGTTCGGCATCTTGGACGGCGCGTTGGAAGTACTGCAACCGCAGCCATGCGACTCGGCGTTGATAGTACTGCACAAACTCGCGATCGATCTCCATGCAGGTCTCTTCATCCAGTTCGAAATCTGGATCCTGCTGTTCGGCGTCGAGCAACTGATCGAGCAAAGTCTCGTAGCCCTCGGGGCGAGTCCCATCCGGGCGGCCGGAGGTTTCCATTTGCAGAATGCCGAGGTCTAACCTCAGTTGGATACAATCGCGACCGTCACATCCCTTGACCAATCTGACGCAGACACAATCGGGGTCGAAAGGCCATTGTTGCAGCAAATAATCGAGATGTTTGCCAGAATTCATCGAACTGTCCTCGCGGTTTAGGGACGACTTAATCCCAAGTATAGCAACTCGACCGGCCGAGAGAAGCTTTGGAAGCTTCCGGCCGTGGCGATTGCCCGCGCGCGAGGACTGTTCTAATACCTACGAAAAGTCTGCTGAAAAGGTTGTCTCTTAGGCTTCGCTTTTTGTTCGTCTATTTTTGTCCGAGTTCTCTGACAGAAATTTAGACGACAAAATCTGAGGGAGCCCTTAGTTTTCAACTAACCCAGTGGATGGTTTCGTCGGCGGTTTGGCGGCGAGGCAGAACGCCGAAAACGATCATGATTCCGAGGCTGGCCGTGTGGATGAGGAAGCAAACATCATGCGTTTGCATGGTCCGCCATGTCAGGGCCCCAATGACCAGCATGATCAAGAAATAAAGTGAATCAGCCAAGGGCTGAGTCTGTTTCTCGCGATAGACGCTCACCCCGAGAATGGCCCAAGCGGCTAGTGCGGGTACTAGCAAAACGGACCAATGCACGCAGATCTCTGTTATTGGGTCCACTTTCGATTCCTTTCGAAAGACGGTTTCTGTTTGGTTTGGCTGCGTCTTGCAGCCTCGGAAAGGAATATCAGGATGCCTTACCGGCTGCAAGAGTTAAAATCTTGAGCCCATTTGTCGAAGATTTTAGAAAAATTGAGAACAGTCCTCTGAAAGCCGGCAGTCCTCTGCCGCCTCGGCCAGCCAATTCGCCTTGACTGGGCATGCAAATTCGATCGACGCCAGGGGCCCAAGATTTCAGGACAAAAAACCGCATTGTCGCAAGGAGTTATCTGGCAAGTCGCTGCTCAGTTTGCTAATTTGCACTGATAACTTACGGAACGTTTACGTACGGGTCGCAACTTCAATAAGGGAATCTCAGACATGCTCAGCAAAAACTTGAGTGGAGCGGTACTAGCGCTGTTCGTCGCCAGCACGACGATTGCATTGGCCGTTGAAAAGCCAAAGCTGGAAGGTGTCAAATGCGTAGTCGCAGCGGGCAAAGCTGTTGATGAAAGCAAGTCGGCCGACTGGAAGAAGGGCAAGGTCTACTTCTGCTGTGGCAATTGTGCGAAAGCCTTTGGCGATGCAACGGACAAAGAAAAGTTCGCTGGCAAGGCCAATGCACAATTGGTGGCTACCAAGCAGTACAAGCAAACGGCGTGTCCAATCAGCGGCGCCAAGCTGGATGATTCGACTGCCATCGAAGTAGCTGGCACAAAGGTCGCATTCTGCTGCAACAACTGCAAAGGCAAAGCAGAAGCGGCTAAGGGCGACGAACAAATCAACCTGGTCTTCGGTGAGAAGGCATTTGAGAAGGGCAAGTTCGAACCAGTGAAAGAAGCAGTCAAGTAAGCTTCGTTGATCGAACGCGTTTCTCGATAACAAATCAGAGCGTGGTTGCCGCTGGGCAACCACGCTCTTTTTTTGTTACTTTTTGTGTCCGTCATCTTTTGTCCGATCCACATCTGACAGAAGATGTGTGCAGTGGAAGAGCGTAAGAGTATTTCGCGGAGCCTTGGAAGCGATGC
>CAYWNG010000899.1:0-2357 GCA_964458685.1 uncultured Pirellulaceae bacterium | reverse complement strand
GTCATCGTCCAAGCCTGCTTGAAGGACATGTTTGAGTACTTCGATCAGGTTAGCAAGTAGTATCTGTTAAGTCCTTGGCAGCGAGCAGAACCTGACTCCCTTCAATCCCGCCCGGCTTGCCCGGCGGATGTTTAGGCTTCTTGCTACAAACAAGGCGAAGCACAACATAGCGGCGCAGCTATCCAATTTATGATGCGTTAGCTGGCTTGGTAGCTAAAAGCCTAACGATCTGCTGGGCAAGCCAGCAGGATTCCAACGCACTTGCTCGTGCCCGTGTCTGGAAAAATCCCGTTTTGGCTTTTGGCTGGTTCAAGGCAACGCGAGAACGAGGTTAAAAGCCCGTGAAATTTCGATTTTGTTAGGAAAAAACGGGCTGTAATGGCTCTATCTGAGCCGTCGGGCGAGGTCCAGAGGTCGACAATTTGACGCGTTGATTAGAATAGACCCAAAGTACCTTCCGTCGCTGGCGGTACCCGTTGAAGGTGAGCTGGCGACTCAATCCCGCCTGAATCGACACCTAATCAATGCTTCAGCCAACTCAATTGGAAACTGGCGACGGAAAAGCTGCCTTGAAACCCGCTCCCGCCGCGCCAGCCCAAGCAGAACGACCGCAACCCCGAGCCGCCGCCAAGAAACCTTGGCTGCGTAAATGGCTTTACCGCATCGTCTCGCTGCTTGTCATCGGAGGAGTGTCTGGTGGTCTTTATTGGTCGCGGCATATTTGGCTTCCCAAGTTAGATGCATTTGTCCGTCCGAATGCTAACGCCGAAAAGCCCAAACCGCGTCCGCCATTGGTGACCGTCGTCGAAGCCGAACAAGTTTCCGTGCCTCAGTACATTAACTGCCTTGGTACCGTGACTGCGTTCAACAGCGTCGTCGTGCGCAGTCGCGTGGACGGTGAATTGATTGAAGTGGCCATACAAGAAGGCGAGATGGTTAAGGCTGGACAACTGCTGGCCAAGATCGATCCGCGAACCTATCAAGCAGCTAGAGATCAAGCCGCTGGGCAACTGGAGCGCGATAAAGCGGCCATGGAGTTGGCTCGACTGAACTTCGATCGCACCAAGAAGGTCACCAACGTTGAAGTGCTTAGCCAACAGGAGATTGACGAAGCCAGAGCCGCTTATCAGCAGGCTCAGTCCACCGTCGATGTGAGCAAGAGTCTGCTTGAAAACGCCGAGCTTCAACTGGCTTACACCGATATCCTCGCGCCGATTAGTGGCCGCATTGGACTTCGCTTAGTCGACAAAGGCAACATCGTTAAGGCTAGCGATACCAATGGCTTGCTGGTGATTACACAACTGCAACCGATCTCGGTCGTCTTTCCGATTCCACAAGATGAAATTCCGCGAGTCAGCAAACGATTGGCCGAAACTAAAGCGACTGATGTCTTGGCCTATGATCGCAGCTTCAAGACTCTGCTATCGACAGGCAAGCTGACTGCGCTGGACAACCAAGTTGATTCCACCACGGGAACGCTTCGATTGAAGGCTACCTTTGATAACGAAGCGGGAGCACTCTTTCCCAATCAGTTCGTCAATGTTCGTCTGTTGGTTCAGTCATGGGACAACGCCATCGTGGTTCCTACCTCAGCGGTCCAACGCGGTCCAGACTTTATGTACGTCTACGTTGTTGGCGAAGAGTCAACTGTGGACGTACAAAAGGTAACCGTTGCCTTTAGCGAAGGCGGCAAGTCGGTCATCGAGTCTGGATTGTCGGCTGGTCAAAAGGTTGTGACCGAAGGAACGGATCGTTTGCAACCCAAAGGCAAGGTTACACTTCCCGGCGCTCAACAAGGCCCGCCAGGTTCTGGCAAAGAAAAGCAGGCTGGAGAGGCAGCATCCGACAAGAGCTCATCGGCCGAGAAAGCTACAGAAAAACCTAGCGAAAAGCCGGCGGAAAAGCCTACGGAAAAGCCCGCAGAGAAACCAGAGTCGGACAAGTCTGCGGAGAAGCGATGAGTATTTCGCAGCCATTCATTGTTCGTCCCGTCGCAACGTCGCTCTTGATGATTGCGATACTTTTAAGTGGTTGGTTAGCTTATCACCAACTGCCAGTGGCCGCGCTTCCACAGGTCGACTATCCGACGATTCAAGTGCTGACCTTTTACCCCGGCGCTGGCCCGAAGGTTATGACCTCGAATGTCACCGCGCCGCTCGAGCAGCAGTTTGGTCAGATACCCGGCCTGACCCAGATGACCAGCTCCAGCACTCAGGGCTGTTCGGCCATCACGCTTCAATTCTCGCTTGAACTAAACATTGACATCGCAGTCCAGCAAGTTCAGTCGGCCATCAACACGGCTCTGAATTTTTTACCTCGGGACTTGCCGAATCCGCCAGTGTTTTCGAAAGTCAACC
>CAYWNG010000898.1:0-2366 GCA_964458685.1 uncultured Pirellulaceae bacterium | reverse complement strand
TAGGTTTTTCCCGCAGGCCATAGGAAGGAAGGGGGTGTGTTATTGAAAAAGCTGAGGTTTGGGCTGTGACCGGTCTTATCTAACAATACCATCTTCACTTTCTGCTTCGCTCGCATTACCAATACATGCGGTTCAATACGGCAGTCTTTGAACTTGAGTTCGACGACCTTCTCGAGCCAACTAGTATCCTGGTCGAGGACCTTCAGTTTCGCATTCTTTTTTTCATCCCAGATCAGTGCCGCATTTTGAATCGCACCTTCTTTCCCGACAATCAAACGCTCGTTCGGGATAGCAAGATTCGCGCACACTGGATCGCTGGCCGCATTGACAGGTGGTAACTTCGGAACCACGCCTCGGAAGATGACCCGCAATTTCAGCGTAGCACTTCCCGGAATGTGGCTGCCATGAGCTGGCTCTTGACCGTTTAGCGTTGTGAAAGTTGGAGTTAAGTACGCCAGCACGATGAGCACTAGAATTCGGACACACATGGCTGTTCCCTTTATCACTCGGGTTTCCAAAGAATGGAGTTGTCTTGCTTCAGGCGAACCGTACCATCGTCAGCCACCGAACCATTTTGGATTTCCATGGAATCCGGAAACTCAATGTTGACTTTTTCTTGAGGCGTTTCGAGATCCCAAAGGCTCCAACTACGACTTCCGGATAGATACCAACGACCATTCTTAGAAAACTGGCCGATGGTTCCGATCCTGCCCGCGTGACTCCAAACTCGGCGTCCATTTTTCACGTCGTACTTGGTTACATATCCCACTCCATCCAGAAAAGACTGTATTATCAAAACATTCTGGTCATCAGGTAGTGTTTGTACCCCTTCAATTGGTAGCTCTACGTGGATTTCCTTAATTGCGTCGAGCGATTGTGTATCTCGCAGAATCAGTGTCTTCCGGCTTCGCCAATATCCTAAGATCTTCCTACCCTGATCGACAAACAGACAATTTTCTGAATGGAAACCCGGCATCGTGAATCTGCCTATTTGGTTACCATTCTTGACGTCGATCAGCGAATAAGCTCCATCCTGTGTTATAAGTAGTGCGACGTCTTCTCGCGGATGAGGAACAACATTGGACAATTCACTTGGATACGTCACGTTGCATTTGCAAATCTCTCGCTTGCTATCCACATCGAACAGTCGCAATTCTATGTCATGTTCTCCCTGACTCCCTGAAAGACCTTTGGCAACTAGCAATCTCTTTCCATCAGCAGAGAGATTCGAGGCCATATGGACGGGTGTAGTCGGTGCTTCTGATCGAAAATCGATGAGCGTCTGATTTCGATCATCAATCAAGACAGGTGGTGCATCGTTGAATAAAAGTACGTCCCCAAACATGCTTGCTACGTGCGGCTGTCGGTAGATGGCTGGCCGATTCTTGGGCGCCGGTAGTACGATTCGGTGACTGACGCGTTGCTTAAGCCCCGGGCTTTCCCAGTTAGGATGCAAATCGCCAACCTCAACTCGAATCAGTCCTGGAACTAGCGTTCCGTTCAAGCCGACGAACTCCTCAGTGACATTCTGGTTGGGCTTTGGCAAGCGGCTTGAATGAAGATCGCCTTCGAGTTGCTTGGCGAAAGATTCCTGATCTGCGGCGGGGTCAAGCGCGGCAATGCGATGGCAATGAGAGGCTCAGTGGGATGGAATGCGACCGCGCGAGGTAGATTTTCCAATTGAATATTTGCCAACTCCTTGCACGTCAGCGTTTCATTCACCGTGAACACTGGAGTTTCCTTGGCGAATTCCGTGTAGGGATTCTCTGGCTGTATTACAGTCGTGAGAAAGTACTGGCCATTTTTGCTGCCAATAACGTTCCTGTTTTTTGGGAAAGTCTTGATGAGCTCGCCCGTATCAGTCGTATAAAGGAAGGATTCACTTTCAGTATTCTGCGGATTGTAGCAACTAACGAGCAATCTCTGCTTGCCAATAAAATCAAGGTGCCCCACTGATAGCAATTGTTGCCTAGCACGTTCTATTGGTTCCACTTCGAATTGCGGAGTGCTGCCATAGGGATTGCCTCGGATTGGATAGACTCGAACTTTGGGATATCGCGTTGTTCCTACGAATCCCACTTCGTCTTCCAAAGCCAACAGCGAGCATTCGCTATTCAATGCGATCTTAGGTTGTTCATGTTCTCTCTCACGTGGAATTCCAGAACGACGAACAGCCGCGATCCGTTCGAACGGCTGGATGTTCCAAACCTCGACATGCTCGAGCGTGATGACCAGAGCAACATAATCCTTGGTAGTCTTATCAGGCCTGCGACTTGTTAAGCCGCTGAGGTCTTGCGTTTGCCTTTCTACAAATGAATGAACTTTGGAACCGTGCGGCCATGAGCCAACAACTTTTCGTTGCACAG
>CAYWNG010000897.1:0-2369 GCA_964458685.1 uncultured Pirellulaceae bacterium | reverse complement strand
TTTTCTGTACAATTCATCACATTCGCAAGCAACCTAACCATCGTGCAATTGCTTGTGAGCGCGAGGCGGCGGAACACAATGGCTTCGCAGGAGCGGCGCCCTCCCGTTTTCACGCAAAGTCAAACGAAAAGGTATCTACAGCTATTGGATTCGCTTGCTAACGTTACCCGCGATCAATGAGAAGTGTCAAATTCATCAGAATTTTGGCGAATCCTTGTAAGAATCTCATTCGCCATGTGTGGTACTTGGTGGGAGAAACGTAATGACGCAATTTCCAGAAACCAATGAAATGCTGATTGCTCGGGTCAAAAACCTAGGCGATAGTGCATCTTGGTCGGAATTTGTGGGCATCTACCATCCCGCGATCTTCAGGATGGCGAAGCGGCGGGGCATGCAAGAGGCGGATGCCATGGACGTGATCCAGCAAGTGTTCGTGTCCGTAGCCAAGTCGATTGAGAGCTGGTCCCCAGTCTCAGGAGGCCCACCGTTTCGAGCTTGGTTGGCGACGATCGCACGCAATGCGATTACTAACGCGTTGGCTCGTAAGCCAGTGGATGCTGCCTACGGAGGCTCGTCCTTTGTTAGCCATCTTCAATCGCTGCCCTCGCAGTCTTCGATAGCTGCGACACGATCAGAGCTGATCCGTGAAACAAAGCACCAAGCTGTACTGTGGGCTGCGGATCAAATTCGCGGCGAATTCAACAACGATGTTTGGCAGTGCTTTTGGATGACAGCCATCGAGGGCAGAACCGTCGCCGAAGTTGCCACTGCTTTAGATCGCTCGCCGGGCTCCATCTACGTCGCTCGTTATCGTGTGATTGCGAGACTGAAAGAGAAGGTTCAAGATCTGTCCCAAGCTTGGGATGATTAAGGAATTCACATGATGAATACACAAGCTTCCATCAATTGCATCAACGACGAAATGCTCAGTCGGCTAGCTTCGGGTGAGTGTTCGCCAAACGAGCTGATGGCTTGTGAAGAGCATGTCTCGCATTGTCAACAGTGTCGCGATCTGCTCGACTCGCGAGCCATCGATGAGGTTTGGAACGAACAACTACTTCCTGCATTTCATGCCACGGAATGCCATGACGAACTACCTAACCGAGATGCTGCTCAGCGAGCTGCTTTGAATCTGCTCGGCCCCACCGATGATCCGCACATGTTAGGGCGCATCGGAAGCTATGAAGTGGTGGGCTTGGTGGGAATTGGTGGAATGGGGATTGTGTTCAAAGCGTTTGATGCGGCGCTGAATCGTTATGTGGCCATCAAAATGATGCAGCCCCATTTGGCAGTCTCGGGAGCAGCTCGTCAACGCTTTGAAAGAGAAGGCCGCGCTGCGGCTGCCGTGATCAGCGACTTTGTTTTGCCAATTTACGCCGTTTCGGAATGGCAAGGCGTACCGTATTTGGTCATGCAGTATTCGGCTGGAATGAACCTACAGAAACGGCTGGAGGCGAAGGGGCCGTTACAGCTTAACGAGATCCTGCGAGTCGCTATGCAGACCGCTCGTGGCCTCGCTACGGCTCACTCGCAAGGCTTGGTACATCGCGACGTCAAGCCGTCGAACATTTTGCTCGACGGTAGTGTTGAACGAGCCATGCTGACTGACTTTGGTTTAGCTCGTGCAGTCGACGACGCTTCGGTAACGCGAACGGGCTTGATTGCAGGAACTCCACAGTACATGTCTCCCGAGCAGGTGCGAGGCGATAAGGTTGATGCTCGCAGCGATTTGTTTAGCCTGGGTAGTACGATGTACGCAATGTGCACGGGCCATCCACCGTTTCGAGCCGAAGCCAGCTATGCCGTCTTGCACCGAATCGTGGGTGACACGCCAAGGTCAATTCGTGAGGTCAACGCGGATATCCCCGAGTGGTTGGATCGCATTGTGATGAAACTGCTCTCGAAATCTCCCTGTGACCGTTTTGAATCCGCAGATCAGATAGCCGAAACGCTTGAGGGTTGCTTGGCGCATGTCCAACAGCCCACAAGCGTTCCATTGCCCGAGGCTATCTCACGCATTTCAGCCAAGCGGTCCCGTCGAGGTCCATTGGTAAGACTGGCAACAGTGTTGGGGCTATTCTCCTTGATGTTTGCTGGAGTGCTGATCGTTCTGGAGATGAACAAAGGGACGTTAACGATCGAGTGTGACGCGGACAATATTCCGATCAAGATCGTGCAGGGCGACAAGGTCGTTGAAACGATGACGGTTTCACGCGACGGCAAGTCCACTCGCATCGCAGCAGGGAAGTACACCGTTGAGCTTGATCAGGCGTTTGACCAAGCGGTGGTAGCGGATGGCGTTGTGACGATATCACGAGGCGGTGTGCAAGTTGTAAAGGTCAAGCGAGTAGAATCACCGGAATTCACTG
>CAYWNG010000896.1:0-2371 GCA_964458685.1 uncultured Pirellulaceae bacterium | reverse complement strand
CAGCGGGCTTGCTTGGCACTATGATATTGGCAATATCATAACTGCTCTACAATAGACGTTGGTTTAGACTTCCCCAAGCTCCCCGAAGTAAGTTCGAAATGCCAGACCTGATAGCTCAAGGAAGACGACCTCAGGACCGTTGGCGGCGGACATTGCCCGACGATGGGTCGCCAGCAACTGTAGGGCGAACCAGTCAACCGTGGGCGGTGACTTGGGATGAACGCATCTCGCGCCAGCATGCGACCATCCTTTGGAATGGCAACCAATTGGAGGTGCGAAAGGTTGCGGAAGCTCGCAACGCCATCTTCTACCAAGGCAAGCAGTGCGATCAATTCACTTGCTCTGTCGGCGATCACTTTGTCATAGGGCAAACGACCTTTACGTTGCTCGACCAGCAGCTTAACTTTTCGCAAGTTGATCAGCCAGCTATTGCCGAACAGACCTTTTCGGCACACATGCTTCGGCAAAACAAGTTCAAGGATGCTGATCGCCGAATTGAGACGCTTAGTAAGCTGCCCGAACTTATTGCCAGCGCCACCAACGATCAAGAGTTGTGTGGGCGTATCGTTAATCTGTTGCTGGAAGGTGTGCCGCAAGCCAACTTTGTAGCCATTCTCAAGCTCAAGTCATCCAGTGAGCCCGAACCGCCTCAGTTAGAACGCACTACAAAGTACGACCAGGAACAGACCGCACCCGATAAAGCGGTGACGCGGCCGATGCTAGAAATTCCGAAAGATATCGAGCTCTCCGAAGCTCTCGAAGTGTTGCACTGGGATTGCCGCGCGCTTTCGGGCCACTACTTTTCGCCGAGCGTTGGATTGGTGCGTGCCGCAGCTCAGTCAAGTGAAAGTGTGTTGCACGTCTGGAATCGTTCGATGAACGACAATCCCAACTTTACTCAAAGCGAGAATGTGGATTGGGCCTTTTGTACGCCGGTCGTTTCCGACGCTTGCCCAGGTTGGGTCATCTATGTTGCTGGAGATTTTCCCGGCTCGACCGTCTTTGGTTCATTGCGCCCCGGCGCAGACGCGCTACAAGACGATTTGAAGTTTACGGAACTCACGGCGACGACTCTTGGCGCTCTACGACAGGTGCGAATTCTTCAGCGCCGCCAGGATAGCTTGAGAAATTTCTTTGCACCGGTTGTCTTGGATGCGTTAGCGGGCAAAGATCCTGAGACTGTACTGCGGCCTCGGGAAACCGATGTGTCGGTACTGTTTTGCGACTTACGTGGATTTTCTAAGCAGAGCGAACAAGCCAGCAATCAACTTCTAGAACTGCTTCATCGTGTAAGCGGCGCGCTAGGAGTGATGACGCATCACATCTTGGCTGGTGGTGGAGTTGTCGGCGACTTTCACGGCGACGCCGCGATGGGTTTTTGGGGATGGCCGATTCATGATGATCGAACCATCGAGAAGACTTGCTTGACCGCTCTGGAGGTGATTCGCGAGTTTGCTCGAGCTGGTGCAGAAGCCGATCACCCGTTAGCGAACTTCCGCGCGGGACTGGGAATTGCTTCGGGGCCAGCCGTGGCAGGCAGTATTGGAACAGCCGATCAAGTCAAGGTCACCGTGTTTGGGCCCGTAGTGAATTTGGCTTCGCGATTAGAAGGAATGACCAAGCAGTTGCAAGCCTCGGTACTAGTCGACGAAACCACCGCGGCTTGGCTCCGCGAGAACGCCAACACCGATTCCTTGCGAGTGCGTCGAGTAGCTCGAGTGTTGCCTTATGGAATGAGCACACCGCTGACCGTTAGCGAGCTGTTGCCACCCGAAGGACCAGACTGCATTCTCAGCAACGATCACTTGAAGTTCTACGAACAAGCGCTCGATCATTTCATCGCTGGCGATTGGAACAGCGCCTTTCGTCTCTTGCACTTGGTTCCCGCCGAAGATCAAGTCAAAGATTTTCTCACCTTCATCATCGCCCAAAATCGCCGCGTCGCCCCGCCCAACTGGACCGGCGTCATTGAATTGCCTAGCAAGTAGCTGTAGGGTGCGGTTGAGGCACGAAACCCACCAACTCGACGCTCTTGCCTGAGCTACTCTTCGATAGCCCGAATTACGCGACAAGGATTCCCGGCTGCGATAACGGCTTCGGGGATGTCGCGTGTTACTACGCTGCCAGCACCGATAACAGAACGAGCGCCGATCTTGACGCCGGGGCAAATGATGGCTCCGCCTCCGACCCAAACATCATCGCCGATCTCGATGGGCTTTCCGAATTCCAGTCCAGTGCGGCGATCGATGGCTTTGAGTGGATGGGTGGCGGTGTAGATTTGTACGTTGGGGCCAAACAGCACGCGAGCACCAATACGTACGGGGGCTACGTCGAGGACAACACAATTGAAGTTGAAATAGACATTATCGCC
>CAYWNG010000895.1:0-2382 GCA_964458685.1 uncultured Pirellulaceae bacterium | reverse complement strand
TGCGGTAGAGTAACGGAGGTATTCGGGTACATGGCTCACTTCAAAATAGAAGTCTTTATCATAGCCTAAAGATCCCCAAAAGTCAGATTGCTTCGACAAACTAGGTAGGCAATCCAACTAGGCAATCTAGCTAGGCATTCTAACCAGCTCGGTCGCATCGCACGCCTCTTTGCAATCCAAGCTACAATCTATAGCCAAGTTCCAATGAACTTCCCCAGTGAACCCTCCCCACATTCAACCTACCCGATTCAACTCACCCCTCCGAGCCCTCCTCAACATGCTCACTCAACTTCTTCTACTGCTGGCTGCGCTGATCAGCGAGCCGATCGACTGGCCACAGTTTCGCGGTCCCAATTCTGATGGCCATGCTGTCGGCACCGCGGCCTGTCCGATGGAATGGTCCGAAACAAAGAATGTTCTATGGAAGACAGATATCGCTGGCCTGGGTTGGTCCTCGCCTGTGGTCGTGGGCAATCAAGTCTTCTTGACCACTGCTGTCCGCGAAGAGAACCAACTGTCGCTTCGCGCTTTGGCTCTCGATGCCAGCAGCGGTAAACAGCTTTGGGAAACAACGATTCGAACTTTGGAGAACGCGCCGGCGATTCACAGCAAGAACAGTCACGCTAGCCCCACGCCAATCGTTCGCGATGGCTTGGTCTACGTCCATTTCGGAGCTCAAGGCCTAGCCTGCCTTGCCGCCGAAGATGGACAGATTCGGTGGAGCTGCATGGAGTTATCGTATGCGCCTGTTCATGGCAACGGCGGCTCGCCAATAATCAGCGAAGGCATGTTGGTGATTGTCTGCGATGGCGGCAACGAGCAGTTTGTGGCGGGTGTTGAAGCCAAGTCGGGCAAAGTAGCTTGGAAAACGCCTCGAGCCATGCGAGGTAAACAAACGCATTCGTTTGTAACCCCCACGGTAGTTACCATCGAAGGCCAGAAACAAGTTCTAGCGCCCGGTCCGGACCATTTTGCAGCCTACGAATTGCACAGCGGTAAAGAATTATGGCGTGTCGTTGCCCCAGGTTGGTCGGTAGTTCCACAACCGGCCGTTGGACATGGTATGGTTTTCTACAATCACGACTACGATTTCCCCGAACTGATGGCAGTCAAGCTTGGCGGACATGGCGATGTCACCGAAACGAATGTAGCTTGGCGACTGAAGCGCGGCGCACCGAGCACTCCATCGCCAGTACTGGTTGGCGACGAGCTATACTTTGTATCGGATGACGGAATCGCCTCTTGTGTCGACGCTCGCACGGGACAGCGCCACTGGCAAGAACGGCTGGGTGGAAATTTTTCAGCTTCCCCAATCTATGCCAACGGACACATCCTGCTGCTCAACGAAACCGGCACAGCGACATGGGTCGAAGCCAAGAATACATTCGCTAGCGTACAAACCAACGAACTTCCTGGACGCACCTTTGCCACACCTGCAATTATCGACGGAAGGATTTACTTGAGGACAGAGCGATCACTGTACAAGTTTGGAAACTCCAACTAGCGGAACGGCGCAAGCCTTCCGGTGTTTTTATCCCAACCCGCTGCGTTAGTTTTGACGTTGCGCTATTTGGATTTAGGGGCGAAGCCCTGTCCGTTTACCTAGCCCAGCCTGCAGGGCTGGGTACGCCATTCGCTATAAAAACGATGGGTCAACGGCCCGCCGGTGTGCGCGCAAACCGGCGGGCCGTTGACCCTTAAACCTACTTAAGCTTGATCACCCAGCCCGTTGGGCTGGGCTATGTAAATCGCTGGGCCTTCGGCCCGAAATCCCAGAAAAATCGCAACTTCAAAATGCGTTAGCGAGAGAATTCGGACGGCTCGCGCCGATTCCGCAAGAAGACGATCTCTCGCTAATGCAGCAGGTTATGATGGATACAACTATGACAAGCAATCCACGAATGACCAGCGAACTGAATACGGACCGCGTAACAACGCTTGCCCAAGAGATTTTGAATACCGCACCGCTGCTTCGCACCAAGCTTGCTCGAGCTCTGTTTTGCAAGCCAAGCGAATGCCAAACGGCGCTCGAAGAGGTGATCAAGTTCATGATTCTCGCTGCAGAGAATACAACGGGACAGATGACTCCATCGGCTCGAGTCGATGTCGCGTGGCACGAGTTCATCCTCTTCACCAAGACCTACATGAGCTTCTGTCAAAACACCTTGGGTAGAATGATTCATCACGAACCCAGTGACAACCACGATCTGAATGCGGGTCAGTACGCGACGACACTAGCTCATTACCAACAACGATTTGGCAAGCCGCCAATCGCTTACTGGGGCGGCCAGCAGCTTGCGACCAAGAATGATGGCCTCGCGACCGATGGCGAGTCCGCCTTTTGCGGCTCCTGCGAATCGGCAACCGAATTGAAGATGAATC
>CAYWNG010000894.1:0-2384 GCA_964458685.1 uncultured Pirellulaceae bacterium | reverse complement strand
ACGCAGTTCAACTCCAACTACGTTCAAGCCAGTATGGAAGTCCGCGAAGGCGACCTGTCAAAAGACGTAGTCATCAACTTTGGAACGGAGCGGCCGCATACCGGTCTAGATCTGGTCACCAGCAAGCAATCGGCAGAAGACGGTTACTTCATGCTCACGATGACAGCCGGAAAAGAGCTGGAGAAACTGGAAGTTGGAATGGACTATGTTTTTGTTGTGGATATCTCGGGCAGCATGGCCAACGACGGTAAGCTGGGCCTATCGCGACAAGCAGTTACAAGCTTCATCGGCGCGTTGAGCGATCAAGATCGATTCAATGTGATGAGCTTCAACACGAAGCCTGAGTTGCAATTCGAACAACTGCAGCCAACCACCGAAGAGACTCGCCAACAAGCGGCCCGTTTTCTCGAAGCTCAACAGGCTCGCGGCGGAACCGTACTTCGTCCCGCGGTTCAAACGGCTTACAAGTTCAAAGACGCTGATCGGCCGCTGAATGTCGTGATTCTTTCAGATGGAATGACAGAACCCAAAGAGCAAGCGGAGCTATTGCAGTTGATTCGACAATCACCTGCGGGAACACGAGTCTTCTGCATCGGGATTGGCAACGATACCAATCGACCTTTGCTGCAACAGTTGGCCGAAGGTGCTGGCGGCTTGGCTGCCTTTATCTCTCACAGCGATGATTTTGCGATGCAGGCTCAAGCCTTCCAACGAAAGCTGATGCGTCCAGTCGCTTCTCAGGTCAGTATTCAAATCGATGGTGTTGGTGTGTTTGATGTTGCCGACGAGAAGATTCCAGATCTTTACTTTGGTTCGCCGGTCCGCATTCACGGACGATATCGACAACCAGGTAATGGGACTGTCATCCTGAAAGCTAATATCCTTGGACAACCGTTCGAGCAGTCCCTGAGCTTCAACTTCCCAGCGACCAGCTCGGACAATCCTGAGATCGAGCGGATGTGGGCCTTTCAGCGAGTGCAAGCGTTGATGGCTAAGCAACGTGCTTCCGGCGATAACTCGCAAGCCGCTGAGATTGTTCGACTGTGTGAACAGTATTCGATCGTAAGCGAGTACGCATCGTTTATCGTGCTGGAAAACGATGCCGAGTACAAGCGCTGGTCCATCGAGCGACGTAATGCAAGTCGCGTCACTCGAGACCGAGCGGCTGAGGAGAAACTCCGACAGCAGTTGCAACTGATGCGCGACGAATCGTTAGCTCAGCTAGGTCCCGGCAGCCCAGCGAAGCTAACTTCCACACCAACAAGTAGCGTTCCAGCCAATGGAAGCCCAAACAATGTGGCTCAATCAGTACCCTCTTCCGCAGCGACTCCTGCGACGCCAAGTCAGCCTGGCGATCTGAACTTTTCAGCTCCTCAAAACGGCGGTGGAAGTTCAGGGGGTGGTGCGATCGATCCAGTTACTTGCCTGTTGGCACTAGCGGGTGCTGGAGCAGCTTGGGCAGGCAGAAAGCGTAAGAAGGATCAAAGTAATTCTTCCGAAAGAAGCGACATCTAGCATTGGTACTTCCAGTTAGATTGACGTATCAAACGCTCAAACGGACTTGAGCGTTCTTGCTAATGGGCGATTCGCAGGTTCTTCTGAGAGTCGCTCGTTAACGTGTGTCGTGATCGCCTGTTCAACATCGATCGATTGTCGGAGCCTGGTCATGCGAAATGGAGTTGCCACAATGCCTCGTGCAACAGTTGTCATCACCTTGGCAACACTTTTGTCTAGTTGCTTTCCTCAGATCGCAAGCTGGTTCACCGCAGACTTCGAAAGGGTAGGCATGAGTGCGTTACCCTCGATGGTTACCTGCCACTTGGCTCATTGGTCAACTGAGCATCTATTCTGGGACTTGTTGATGTTCGTTGGCTTAGGCTGGCACCTAGAGAAGAACCTTACCAAGCCCTACTACATCACTCTGATCGCAAGTTCGTTACTCATTCCGCTGGGAGTGCAGGTGATGCAACCAGAAATCACCAGCTATCGGGGGCTCAGCGGAATTGATACAGCCTTGTTTGCGCTGCTTTGTACATCGAAGCTTGCGAGTAGCTATCGAGAAGGCTGCCAAAGATCGGTTGCTCTTTTTCTCTTTCTACTCCTGGCGATGTGGGGTAAATTGCTCTTCGAGTTTTCGACAGGTGGCGTGATGTTTGTTCGCAATGACAATTTTTCTCCGGTACCGTCAGCCCATCTTTGTGGAGCGTTGATCGGAATGGTTGTCGGGGGACTTGCTTGGAAACGCAAAATGCGACCAATACTTGCTCGGAATCAAGCAGGGTCGTGTCCGACCTCGTAACTATGCCGCTTTGGTGCGATGGTAGACAACCAACAACAGGACACCCGATAAGAAGATAACCCATTCGCCGATTGACAACTGGTGA
>CAYWNG010000893.1:0-2400 GCA_964458685.1 uncultured Pirellulaceae bacterium | reverse complement strand
TGGGCTGGGCTAGGTAAATCGCTGGGCCTTCGGCCCGAAATCCCAGAAAAATCGCCGGAATTCTCGCATTACTCGATTTCCGACTCCCGTGAATTGGTCTGTTGTGCGTTCGAAGCCTCAGTGCGCGGGAGGGGCCGTGCTGACCAACTGATGAGGCGATCAGCGAGCGAGTAGCGGTTAGCAAGTAGTGCCCTCTTTTCTCGAAAAAAATCTCTCAAACAACCGCGCCGAAGGCGGCGCCGACTCCGGCGGTGATGGCCATGGCTAGTGCGCCCCAGAATGTGACTCGTAGAGCTGGCTTTATCCACGGGGCTCCGCCAGCATAAGCACCGAAGCCACCTAGCAAGGCAAGAAAGAGAATCGACGTTGCGACAACTACGGGAATCAGCGCTCGCTGCGGTGTTAAGACGGCAGTCAGCAAAGGCATCGCAGCGCCAACAGCAAATGTTCCAGCCGATGCAAACGCGGCTTGGACTGGTCGAGCACTTAACGATTCGGATATGCCAAGCTCGTCGCGCGCGTGAGCGCCTAAGGCATCGTGCTTCATCAATTGGCTGGCCACTTGGCTTGCGAGCTCCGGGTCGAGTCCACGCTTTTCATAGATGGCCGTCAGCTCGGCATGCTCGAATTCTGGATTCGACGCTAGCTCGGCTCGCTCGCGTTCGATGTCAGCCTTTTCGGTATCGGCTTGCGAGCTTACCGAGACATATTCGCCCGCGGCCATCGACATCGCTCCTGCAACCAATCCAGCGACACCCGCAACAAGGATTTCGTTGCTGGCTGTATTGGCCGCAGCGACTCCAACTACGAGGCTAGCGGTGGAGACAATTCCATCGTTCGCACCAAGAACGGCCGCGCGTAGCCATCCGATGCGATCTGTTCGGTGTAGTTCTGGATGAGACAATCGCATAAGGATGGATCAGTTGAGAGTTGTACCGACGAAGAGCTTGTCACCTATCGTAACGCTCTCCCGAATCTTGGTCATTTTCGCAACGGTCCATGATAACATAGACCACCTCAATGTGGTTCACGATACGATGGACGCCGTTGAGCGATCGAAGGATCTCTTGAGCTAACTGTTTTAGGTAGTACGAACTTACTTGACCTCGCAGGATGAGATTTCCCGAATGAGCGGAGCAATGAAGCCGCTTGAGCTCAAAGTTGTGGCTGGCCCGCAATCTCTGTAGTGCTCCCATCACAGTTTCGTTTCGCGGCGAACTGTTGGAAGAGTTGTCCGAATCTCGCAGCGAGTTATTGTTGGCAAGCTTAGACTTGTCAGCATGTTCAACGAGTAACATTTGATTCAAGATGCAGCCTCCACTACGTCGAGCAATCGAGCATCAGCTATTGGGGCTTAAAAAAATGGCAATTCCGGTGATGCAAACGGAATGACCACTACGCAAATCGCTATTACTATTGTGTTGTTTCGCCGGTGAAGTGTTCGTTGTCGACGTTAGCCTCTTCACGAGTGTGATGAATAACTCCATCGCGATGATTCGGCGGCGAGTAAAGCGTGTAGAGCTTCAGAGGGACCAACCCATTGTTGATAATGTTGTGCTTCACGCCCGCTGGTACAATTATTGCAAAGCCGTCGGTAATTGCAGTTCGCACGTCTTCGATGACGGCTACTCCAGTCCCGTCCTCAACTCGGAAGAACTGGTCGAGCGTGTGGACCTCTTCGCCAATCTCTTCAGACGGGGCCAGTGACATTACAACCAATTGGCTGAACTTTGCAGTGTAAAGCACGCGTCGAAAATCGACGTTCCTGGTAGCAATACTCTCGATGTCCTTTACGAAGCCTTGCATCGTTATCTCCGTTCTAAACCGGGCTAAAGATTACTTCGATACCTTTTTGGCGATCTCATCGACCTTCTTCTTCACGTTGTTCGGAACCTTCTCGACAACTTGTTTTGCTTTACCGACGGCCTGATCAGATTTACCCTCGTCACGGAGCGCGTCGTTACCCGTCAGTGCACCGGCAGCTTCTTTGATGCGGCCTTTAACAATGTCCGATTTGCCACTCATGGTGGGGATTTCCCTCGTCTTGTGGTTCTCGCTTCAACTTCCACTCGGAGTCTATTTTTAGACTTGCGAAGGTTGGATTAGAATCGAGGAAGCTTCTAAAACGGCATGGCGAAATCCACTAGTCTGGCCAGTTCGGACAACACTGGCCCTTGAGCTACGATCCATGCCTTCGGTACGCGGGCGCCTTCGAGACTGTCCGGCTTAGAAGACCAGCCGGAACCGCGTTAGCGTCCGGTTTTCTTAACTGCCCAAGTGGAATGGCCCAGATCCAGTTAAGGGTCTCGGCGGCTAGTTTGAAGCGATGGGAACCGGAGCCTAACGAGAGCGTCCCGCTTAGGAATACTAGCCGCCAGCCGTTAGGCGCCGTTAGGCTCC
>CAYWNG010000892.1:0-2407 GCA_964458685.1 uncultured Pirellulaceae bacterium | reverse complement strand
AGCGGCTTAAAATCCTCATCGCGAAGTTCGACCGTTAATCGATGCGGCTCTGAAGGCGACTTAGGAGGCGTGACTTCGAATTCGACCCGCCGCGGCACATCGCTGGTTAGCCATCTGGCCAATTGCCGCCAAGTTTGAGCCAAGTCATCTTTGTCAGTCGCCGATCGTCGCATGCTCCAACGCCAGAAATCGCCAATCATTAGAGCTGCCGATTGGCCTTTGCCAAAGCGTTGTGAGACCAATCCAGGCAGCTCTCGTCCTTCCACTTGCAAAGTCGCAAGCGTCGCTGATCCCGGCTTCACTTCCGCAATCGAGTTCCACGTCAAGAACGGAGGCATTTGCGCAAACCGATCTGCCTCGTCCTTTTTCGTCGCTCGAAGTCGCAACCAGGGTTGCAATTGCCCTTCGCGACTGAGCGAGTATTGAGCTGGCGAAGACTTCAGCTCAGCGAACTCCGCTCCACGAACGTAGACAGGCAAAAGATCGCCGATGGGAGTGCCTTCATAGTTGCCGCCGAGAAACGACTCCTGGCCGCCCAACATCATGAAGCCGCCGCCGCGCTCAGCTACGAACTGTCGCATTAGCAACATCTGCTCGCTGCTAAAGAAAGCGGACTCGACATCGTCCAGGATAATTGCGTGGTAGTCGAAAAGGTCCTCGGCGCTGCTTGGAAAACCGGCTTGAAGCTGCGTACTTTCCTCGACGCCCACCTTGATAAGAACAGGTTCATCATGTGCTTCAGCCGTGTCGGGGTTATCCGTGAATCCTTCAACGAGTGGATTCACATTACCCAGCGTTCGATCTCCAAAACTAAACCGAGGCTCCTTCTTGGCGACCCGAATCAAGCCATGCAATTTGACTTCAAGGTCTTCTTCGAGTGCCCGTCGTAGAAACTTGAACTCCCAATTGGGTCTTCCAGCAACATAAAGGATGCGATACGGGCCACCACCGCGATCGACTCCGATCAATCGAACGTTATTCAGCTCGGTGATCTCCGTCGAGCTGACCGCTGCGGGATCGTCCGAGTCCTCATTGCTAAGCATCGCGCGAAGAGTAACCGTTTGCCAGCCTGTACCGGAAGGTTTGAATTGAAAGCGGAGCTTCTTTTGAAAGTCATCGGACTCGACGCGGAAGTTCTGCTTCTCGAGCGTCTTTCCAGCGTCGTCAAAAACTCGCGCAACCACCGTTCGTCCGGTAACGCCGTGGCACTCCACAATGGCGTCGACGGAAACCGGGGAAAGTTCGAAGCTGGATAGACTCACCGACGTTTCGCCAATAGCGATGTCCTGAAAAGTGCTGGAACCAGAAGCGACTACTGGATAGATTGGGAACTTGCTAAGCTGACCATCATCGAAGGAAATCTCATCCGTCGTCAGTCCATCCGAAAAGAGAATTAGTCCCGCCATGGGTTGTTTCGCAAATCGCGATTGCAAAGTCTGGAAGGAGCTACCCAGCATCGAAAACTGGCCTTTGAAGTCAGCTTTGTCGAGTTCTTCAACGGCTTGAACGCGTTGGTCAAAGAGATACTTCTTCACCGCAAAATCTTGACCAGCGCGCATAAGCCACGATGCGTTGGGTTGTACCGACTCGCGAAGCTGTTGGGCTCGCGAAATAGAACTACCCGAAGGACGCAACTCCATGCTTCGGCTATTGTCCATCATGATCGCCAGCGTATTCGCGCCGGGCAGCGGCCGTTCTAGCCTTTGAACGGGTTCAAGCAAACATAAGGCCAAGGCTGCAAAGGCTAAGGACTTCAGCAAAGCAGCGATCAGTCGCACGAGCGCTGGTCCACGACTGGACCAATAGCTCCACGCCGCTAGTGCGATGCACGCAGCGACTAAGCCTGCGACAGGCCAGCTCCATTGTTGGGAAGAGAATACTATCGAGTCGAACAAAGCGTTTACCTTCCCTTACCCAATCGTTCGTAATACTCCCGTACCATATCGCGATACTGGTTCGGAACCGGATCGCGATCGACGGGAACAATCTCAGTTTGCTCAGCCGCGCGACGGAGCAACTCTTGTGAAACTCTGCGTTGCAATTCGCGTAGTGGAGTAGCGACCATATCTTCGACATCCGACCACTGCGGAGCCTTACTGCCACGTTGTAGGTCCGTTCGCAAACTTCGTGCTGCCTGTCGAATTCTTGTCGCCTGCCAACGTAACTCTGGATCGCTAATTAACTCCTCGACATCGCGCAGGCGATCCGACCACTGCCGAAAGTCTTCGCCTGTGATCGGCGAAGCTTGTAGGTCTCGGGGATTCAGTCCGTTTCCGCCAAGCAGTCCTGGACGAGTCGTATCGTCTGGCGAATTCTCAGCGTCGAAGCCACCGTTACGCAGACCCGGTTGTTGGTTACCGCCGATTGGCTGTTGCCCCGCTCGCTGACCTTGTTGCTGACCTTGTTG